>JBIIJA010000241.1:0-4260 GCA_044234195.1 Cyanobium sp.
CACGGGGATGCCCGGGCTTACGCCACCTGGGCAGGCAAGGCACTGCCCAGCGAAGCGGAGTGGGAACGGGCCGCCTGGGGGGGGGTGGAAGGCATGGAGTACGCCTGGGGTGACACCCTCCACCCTGGTGGACAACCCCGAGCCAACACGTGGCAAGGCGCCTTCCCCCACCACAACAGTCGGCTGGATGGCTGGGAGCGCACCTCCCCCGTAGGGAGCTTTCCCCCCAATGGCTACAACTTGGTCGACATGATCGGCAATGTGTGGGAGTGGACCGATGACTGGTATCAGGAGCATCGGGAACGGCTGGCCACCCTGGAGCGGGGCCTGGCCCGTGGCGTTGGCGAGAAGGAAGGGGGGTGTTGCGCCTCTCTCGGGGAGTTGGCCGATTCCGAGAGCGCCCGACGCCAGGGCAGCGTGGATCCCTCCTCCCAACATGGAACGATCCCGCGGAAGGTGGTGAAGGGGGGATCGTTCCTCTGCGCTCCCAACTACTGCCAGCGCTATCGCCCCGCAGCTCGGCTGGCCCAGGGCATCGACACCTCCACCTGCCACATGGGCTTCCGTTGCATCGTGCGACCTGAGCTTGAAAAGCACTAGTGGAATCCACCGGCCGATCGTGCCGAAAAAGGAACAATATTTCCCGAAAAGTTCGTTGCTCTCGGATGGCGGCAGCTGGGCCAAAATCTTTGAAGTGAAGACCGATTCGCCAACTCCAGTAGGGATGGTTGCACTTTGTTTCACCATCGCTCGCCAAGCCTGACGCCGGTCTTCCCCCTGCTCACGCTGCAGATAGTTATTCTCCGTTCGGTATGTCGACGCACTCGGCAGCGTTGCCCTCAACACTCCACCCTGCCCTCAGGGGAGTTGGATGGGCGGCTGCTGTGCTCACGGGAGCCGCCCTCACCCTCACCCCGGCACAGGCCAGGGCGGAAACGCTCTATTCCTTGCAAACCAAATGCGCTCTCAAGGGGGCGGCCCCTGTGACCTGCAAGGTGGAGGCCGTGAACGAGGAAGGTGCCACCCTCTATCGCCACACCATCGGCTCCACCATCCACACCCTGCGCATCAGCGATCAACCCGCCCGCTTCAACCTTTGGGACGAAGCCAGCAAGAGCTGGAAAACCCCGCAGAACGCCACGTTGCGGTTCTCCAGCAACACGCTTTGCCTCAATGGCCAGGATCTCTGCGTGGTGAATCCCAACTACCTCAACAGCCTGCTCCAGGACCGGCCGGATTTCCGCGGCAGGGATCTGGTGCGTGCCCACTTCGGCCGCGATGGCCGGGTGGACATCCTCTGCTACGACACCGGTTGCGATTTGGTGGCCCAGCGGAAGGAGGTCAAGTGATGGAGCGCCCTTTTCTCCAAGCCCTCGCGCTGACGACGGCAGCCCTGGTGGCCTGTCCGGCGGGGCCGCTGATGGCCTTCGCCATTGACACCTCTGGGCCAGCCAACAGTGCCACGCTCCTCGCCCGCGGGGGCGGCGGGGGCGGCGGCCGTGGTGGTGGGGGCCGCGGTGGTGGTGGGGGCCGCGGTGGTGGTGGGGGCCGGATGCAAGGAGGCGGCGGCCGAGCCCACACCGGCTTCAGCGGAGGCGGCTCGTTGACCCGTGGCGATCGAAAGCCCAGCGGTGGCTTCAGCAGTGGCGATCGCGTCAACCGTGTGGGCAATCCCTCGATCAATCGCCCCGCCAACCGGGCCGAGGGCCTGGGGGATCGCTCCATTAATCGGGAAGGTGACCGCTCGTTCACTCGGGATGGGGATCGCACCCTCAACCGCCAGGGGGATCGGTCTTTTAACCGGGATGGGGATCGCACCTTCAACCGCCAGGGGGATCGCACCTTCAACCGAGAGGGAGACCGCTCGTTCACTCGGGATGGGGATCGCAACCTGAATCTGGATCGGGGCAATCGCTCTATCAACGTGGATCGCGATTGGAACCGCCAGGTGAACATCAACGACATCAACCTCCATCCCGGTTGGGCTCGCCCCGGCTGGGGGGTTGCTCGGCCTTGGAACTGGGGCTGGTATGGCGGCTGGAGCAATCCGCCCTGGGGTTGGTGGGGCGCCAGCGCGGCAGCCTGGGGGGTTGGCACCCTCGCCACCGCGGCGATCATCAATGATGCCGTGAACAACGCCGTGACCAACGATGTCACCTACATCGTGGTGCCCAACACCAGCTACCAGCTGGAATACGGCACCATCCAGCCCTATGGCAACTACTCGGTGAGCTTCGTGGTGACGGCCAATGGCACCAGCTACCAGCTCACCGCCGACTGCAATGCTGGTGCCATCAACGGTCGGCAGCCCACCTCGTCCCAGGAAGCGGAGCTGCTCAACGCAGCCTGCCAGGTGGCTTACGGAAACGCCACCTAAAGCCAGACCATCCCGTCGCCACCGCAGCCCGCCAGCATGAACCTCACCAACGAACTGGCGAAGGAACGCAACCGGGCTGCGGCCGAGCGCACCTTGATGGCCTGGATCCGCACCTCCCTCTCGCTGATCAGCTTTGGCTTTGGCGTCGACAAGGTGATCGGCGCCATCAACCGCAGCCGCTGGGGGTCTTCCGCCCGGGCGGACCTCTCCGTTCGGCTGATGGCCATCGCCTTCATCCTCACGGGGATCGGCTCCTTAGCTGCCGCCACCGTGCAGCACAAGCGTATTTTGCGCCGCCTGAAACAGGACGATTTCACCTACCAGCAGGCCACATCGCTGGGCATCACCACCGCCGTGGCCCTCATGGCCATTGGCATCCTCTGCCTCATCATCCTGATCAAGGGGGCGGCCCGCTGAGGCGTTGTCACCACGGGAGCTGGCAGGGCATGGATGGGGCCTGACCGCGAGAAGGGGGAAAGATGAAGATGGGATGAGCTGCCCAGGCTGGATGCCCCTAGGGGCCGGGGGGGTCGCCCTCTCCCTCTCCCGCTCGGTGGAGGTCGTCCCCTCCACCTTGATCAGCTGCCTGCTCATCACCGCCAGCTCCCTCCTCATTGGCAAGGTCGCGCTCAAGGAGGGAGCGCGCTGGGCGCTGATCGGGGGCGCTACTGGAGGGCTGATGGGAACAGCCAAGGTGATCAGCAGCCGCCTCCAGAGCCTGGAGCTGGAAGATGGCGCCAACCAGCGCGCTTTGGTGATGGCGCTCTTGGCCAGCGCGGGGATTGTGGGGGGGCTCCTCCTCAGCCGCGATGCGGCCAATGCCCATCGGCGACACCCCCGAGATGTGTTACGCGCCGTCAGCGGACTCACCACGGGTCTGTTTGCCACCTTGGTGGCCCTGGCCTTCTTGCATCAGGGCCTGGATTCGGCCCGCGCCTTCTCCAGCCGCCTGAGCACGGCCCTGACAATCGTTGTGGCTACGCTCACGGTGCCGGGTTGGCTGGCGCATCTGCTGGCCCACCCCAGTTGGCGGCCTCGCAACCACCACCACCTTGAGCCAAACCCCGCAACCAACCATCGCGATGCTTGAAGCCATTCAGGAGGTGCTCGAGCCGCTGGGCACGGCAACCCGTGTGCTTCTTGAAGCCCTCTCGGTGCTCACCGTTCTACCAGCCCGGCCCTCGAACCAGGCACGCCTCACCTTTGGGAGCTGGCTGGCGTTGGCCCTGGAATTCCAGCTCGGGGCGGACATCGTGGCCACCACCACAAGCCCAACGGAAAGCAACCTGATTCAGCTGGGGGTGATCGCCGTGATCCGCACCCTTCTCAACATCTTCCTTGGTCGTGAGATCGAGGCCGAGCAACGCTGGGAAGAGGAAGCCGAGCGGCGTGCAGCGGCCAGAGAGGGGTTTCGGCAGGACTGAACCTTTCGGGGTTCGCGCACCAGCTCTCACCTTTGTTCCCTCGTCCAGTTGATCGTCATGACCCTGACAACCGCGTTGATCCTTCTTGTGAAGACCAGCATCATCACCCTGATGGTGAGCCTTGGGGTGGGGCTGGACTTGAAGGCACTGGCGATCTTCCGGCAGCGGCCCTGGCTGATCCTGCGGATTCTTCTCGGGACCTGCGTTCTGGTGCCCCTGGTGGCACTGGTGCTGCTCAAGTTGCCCATCAGCTTCCAGATGTCTCCTGGAGCCCGCTTTGGGATTGCACTGATGGCCCTGAGCCCCAGCGCTCCTCTCACGCTGCGCAAGGCCAATCTCCAGGGAGGGGATCGCCACCTGGCGGCCTTGCTGCAGGTGGCAGCGGCATTGACGGCCATCCTCTCGATCCCCGTGCTCGTCGATGTGTTCCGCGCCGCTTATCAGGTGGAGGGTTGGGAC
>JBIIJA010000438.1:0-4248 GCA_044234195.1 Cyanobium sp.
GTGCTGCATCAGGTGCAGGAGCTTCACGGCTATCTGCCCAGGACGGCTCTGGAAGCCGTGGCCCGGCAGTTGCGCTTGCCCCTGAGCCGGGTACAGGGGGTGGCGACTTTTTATCAGCTCTTCCGATTGGTGCCCCCCACACCTCACACCTGCGCGGTGTGCCTGGGTACGGCCTGTTACGTGCACGGCGGCGCGGATCTGGCCCGGGAGCTGGAAACACGGCTGGCCGTGCGCCTGGATGCGCCGGCGGGCGATGGCATCTGGGCCCTGCAGCAGGTGAGTTGTCTGGGGGCCTGCGGCCAGGCGCCGGTGCTGGCGGTGGATGGGGCGATGGTGATCCGGCTGGCGGTGGGAGATCCCGTGCGCCTGGCCCAGCAGCTTGAGCAGGCCGGTGTGCCGATCGCTTCCGGAGGGGCCCCATGACGGCTCACCGGGCCCGCCTTCGCTGCTGCGATGCCAGCGGTTGCCGGAGTGTGGGCAGCAGCTCCCTGCTGCAGGCGCTGGAAGGGGCCAGGGAGGATCTGGGCCTCACCCCGGAGGATGTGACGATCCAGCCCGTGGGTTGCCTGCGATGGTGTGGACAGGGCCCCCTGGTGGCCGCGGAGGGGGCCGACGGGGCGGTGGCCCTCTACGGACGGGTGCCCCCCGAACTGGCGGCCCCCTTGCTCCAGCTGGTGTCCCACGCCTCCACGCCCCCTTCCTCCCTGGCGCCCCACTGGATCGATCCAGCCCATCCCTTTCTGGCCTTGCAGAAGGCCGTGGTGCTGGAGGGATGTGGCCAGATCAACCCGGATTCCATTGCGGAGGCCCTGGCGGCGGGCACCTATGCCCAGTTCCGGCGCTGCCTGCTGGAGCGCACGCCGGAGGAGGTGCGGGAGCAGGTGAAGCGCAGCGGCCTGCGGGGCCGGGGCGGTGGCGGCTATCCCACCGGCCTGAAATGGGACACGGTGGCGCTCCAGCCCCCGGGTCGTCGCTTTGTGGTGTGCAACGCCGATGAAGGCGATCCCGGCGCCTTCATGGATCGCAGTGTGCTGGAGGGCGATCCCCATCGCCTGCTGGAAGGGTTGGCCATTGCCGCCTTCGCCGTGGGGGCCAGCCAGGGCTACGTGTATGTGCGGGCGGAATATCCCCTGGCGATCGAGCGGGTGCGGCTGGCGATCCGCCAGGCCCAGCGGGAGGGGCTTTTGGGGGAAGGAATCGCTGGTTCCACCTTTTCCCTCAGCCTGGAGGTGCGTGTGGGTGCCGGGGCCTACGTGTGTGGGGAGGAGACGGCCCTGCTCCATTCCATCCAGGGCCAGCGCGGCACACCCCGCACCCGCCCTCCCGATCCAGCCCAGTCGGGCTTGTGGGGCGCCCCCACCCTGATCAACAACGTGGAAACCCTCGCCGCGGTGCCCGCCATCCTTCGGGAGGGGGGCGACTGGTATGCGGCGATGGGCACCAAGGGCAGCAAGGGCACCAAGGTGTTTGCCCTCTCTGGCGCCGTGGCCAACCCTGGCCTGGTGGAGGTGCCCATGGGCACCAGCCTGCGCACCGTGGTGGAGACCATGGGCGGCGGCGTTCCAGATGGCTCCGCCGTCAAGGCGGTGCAGACCGGAGGTCCCTCCGGCGGCTGCATTCCAGCCCCCCTGCTGGACACCCCCGTGGATTACGAGAGCCTGCTGGAACTGGGTTCCATGATGGGCTCCGGCGGCCTGGTGGTGATGGGGGAGACCACCTCCATGCCGGGGGTGGCTCGCCATTTCATGCGCTTCAGCGTGAACGAGAGCTGTGGCAAGTGCGTGCCCTGCCGGGCGGGAACCGTGCAGCTCTTGCACCTTCTCGATCGGGTCGTGAACCACCAGGCCATCGCTGCGGATTTGGTTCAGCTCGACCACCTCTGCCAGATGGTGAAGCACACCAGCCTTTGCGGCCTGGGCCAGGCGGCCCCAAATCCTGTGTTGAGCACGCTGCGTCACTTCCGAGCGGAGTATGAGGCCGCCTGCCGGCAGCCCAGCGACTGCTTGGCTCCCACCCATTGTGAGCTGCCCGTGCCATGAGCGTTGTCACCCTCCACATCGATGGCCAGCAGGTGGCGGTCTCCGAAGGAGCCACCCTCCTGCAGGCTTGCCGCACGGCTGGTGTGGCGCTCCCTGTGCTCTGTCATCTGGATGGCCTCAGCCCGGTGGCCGCCTGTCGGCTTTGCCTGGTGGAGGTGGAGGGGATCGGGCGCCTGGTGCCGGCTTGCTCCACAGCGGCCAGCGAAGGCATGGTGGTGCGCAGCGACACGCCCCAGCTGCACGACTTTCGCCGCATGGCTGTGGAACTCTTCTTCGCTGAAGGCAACCACGTGTGCGCCATCTGCGTGGCCAATGGCAACTGTGAACTGCAGGATGTCGCTGTGCAGGTGGGCATGGATCACTCCCGCTTCCCTTATCAATATCCCCAGCGCTCGGTGGATGCCTCCCATCCCCTCTTCACTCTCGACCACAACCGTTGCATTCTCTGCACCCGCTGCGTGCGGGTGTGCGATGAGATTGAGGGGGCCCATGTGTGGGACGTGGCCAGTCGCGGCGCCCAGTGCCACATCATTGCCGGGTTGGATCAGCCCTGGGGGGAGGTGGGGGCTTGCACCTCCTGCGGCAAGTGCGTGGATGTGTGCCCCACCGGAGCCCTCTTCCGCAAGGACGACACCACTGCGGAAAAGCACCCCCATCGGGAGTGGCCCGCAGCTTTGCGCGCCGCCCGCGACCGGCACGAGTGGCTCAACCAGTAACGCCTACCTTCCCTGAGATGTCCTCTCCCCCTCTGCCTCGTTTGCGCTTTGCCACCGTCTGGCTGGCCGGCTGTTCGGGCTGCCACATGTCGTTTCTGGATCTCGACGAGTTTCTCTTTGACCTTGCCGAGCAGGTGGAGGTGGTGTATTCCCCCGTGGCCTCCGACGCCAAGCACTACCCCGAAGGAGTGGACCTGGTGCTGGTGGAGGGGGCCGTGGCCAATGCCGACAACCTGGCATTGGCCCGCCAGGTGCGCGAGAGGAGCCGGTGGGTGGTGGCATTCGGCGACTGCGCCGTGACGGCCAATGTGCCCGGCATGCGCAATCTCCTCGGTGGTTCTGAGCCTGTGCTCAATCGGGGCTATCTCGAGCTGGCCGACCATGGCGCCCAGTTGCCCCATGAACCTGGCATCGTGCCGGACCTGCTGGAGCGGGTGTTGCCGCTGCATGAGGCGATCAACGTGGATCTTTGGCTGCCCGGCTGCCCCCCCTCGGCCCAGCGCATCAAGGAGGCCCTGATCCCCCTGTTGGCTGGGGAGCTCCCCCGGCTGGAGGGCGCCCAGATGCTGCGCTTCGGTTGAGGCCTCTCTGCGCCTTCCCGCCCCTTCCCTCCTCTCCACCGTTCCTTGGCGCCATCCATGAGCCGCACCGTCCTGATCGATCCGGTGACCCGCATCGAGGGCCACGCCAAGATCACCCTTCACCTCGATGGGGAAGGGCGCCTCTGCGACACCCGTTTTCATGTGGTGGAATACCGGGGATTTGAGAAATTTTGCGAGGGGCGACCCTTCACGGAGATGGCGGGCATCACCGCTCGCATTTGCGGCATTTGCCCGGTGAGCCATCTGCTCTGCGCCGCCAAGACCGGCGACAAGCTGCTGGCGGTGGGGGTGCCAGAGGCAGCCCAGAAGCTGCGGCGCCTGCTGAATTTGGCCCAGCTCACCCAGAGCCATGCCCTCTCGTTTTTCCATCTGAGCAGCCCGGATTTCCTCTTGGGCTGGGAGAGCGATCCTGCCCGCCGCAATGTGTTTGGCCTGATGGCCGCCGATCCCGATCTGGCCCGTGCGGGAATTCGCCTGCGGCAATTCGGCCAGCAGATTCTGGAGCTCCTCGGGGGGCGCAAAATCCATGCCGCCTGGGCCGTGCCCGGGGGGGTGCGCACGCCCCTGAGCGAGGAGGCCCGCGATTGGATCCTCTCCCGCCTGCCGGAGGCCCGCGTCACCGTGGAGGTCGCCCTGGGGCTGTTCAAGGGCCTGCTGGATGGTCCTCTGCGACGGGAGCAGGAGGTGTTTGGCACTTTTCCCAGCCTGTTCATGGGGCTTGTGAGCCCGGAGGGGCTGTGGGAGCACATCGATGGACGCATTCGCTTCCGCGGACCGGATGGGGCGATCGTTGCCGATGGCCTCAAGGAAGACGACTACGCCACCTTCCTCGGGGAGGCGGTGGAGCCTTGGAGCTACCTGAAATTTCCTTACTACAAGCCCCTCGGCTAC
>JBIIJA010000297.1:0-3513 GCA_044234195.1 Cyanobium sp.
ATGGCCCTGGCGGGCCCGGGGGGGGGTGGGGGCGATGGACGGAATCGCTTGAACCTAGAGGGGGTGGAACAGGAGATCGGGGTAGAAACGATTGAACTCGATCATGATTCCTGCCGTGATGGTGAACCAGATCGCCGCAAACACAGGAGCGGTGGTGAGAAATTTTTTCATGATGGCTGAAGAACTAGAGGGCCGAGTGAGGTGCTTGGAGGCCGGTTTAGGGCGATGGCTTGAGCCGCCGGGGCAAGGCCACTAACGGGGCGAAACGGTGACCTTGCTGTCGTCCTCAAGCAACTTGCCGCTGGTGTATTCCCTCAGCGCAGCCAAGGGCCAACTGGCGGCGGCCAGAGTGCTCTTGAAGGCGAGGGGTACATCGATCTGAATCTCTTTCATGGTCGCGTCCTTGGCACCGCGAACGGCAATCAGGTAGGTGCGACCAGCCCAACCGATGCAGCCGGCGATGTAGAGGAAGGCGATGCCAGGAATGATGAAGTCACCTGCATGGCTCCAACGGCCATCCACGATGAGATGGGGGAGACCGTCGGCTCCACAAAGGGCCTGGCTGTAGAGCTTGAAGCGTGCTTTGGCCTGTTCGGTCTTGGCGGCGCCGGCACGCTGCTGGAACCGAACGTTTTCGGTGCAGGGCGTGAGGCCACCGATATCGGCGTGGGCCGCGGGCGCCCATCCAAAGAGCAGGAAGGCGGTGAGAAGAACGGCGAAGAGACGGCGCATGGATGGGGCCGCGGGTCAGGATGTCATCGCGGAGAGTAAAGGAGGGCCACCGGGCCCATGCCGTCAGTTCTGGCCCTCGAAACAAGTTGTGACGAGTCGGCCGCGGCCATCGTCTGCGAAAAAGGCGTGCTGGCTTCGGCGGTGGCCTCCCAGGTGGAGGAACATGCTCGTTGGGGTGGGGTCGTGCCGGAGATCGCTTCACGGCGGCATCTGGAGGCCCTTCCGGGCCTGATTGCCAAGGTGCAGCAGGAGAGTGGCCTGCCCCTGGAGGCGGTCGACGCCGTGGCCGCCACGGTGACACCTGGCCTCGTGGGAGCCCTACTGGTGGGGTCGGTGATGGGACGCACCCTCGCGCGGCTGCTCAACAAGCCCTTTTTGGGGGTCCACCATCTCGAAGGACACCTCTGTTCCGCCTGGCTGGAGAGCTCCCCTCCCCCCCTGCCCCATCTGGTGTTGCTGGTGAGCGGTGGGCCCACCGAACTGGTGCGGGTGGAGAGCCCGGGTCGCTACGAGCGCCTGGGGCGGAGCCGAGATGATGCGGCCGGCGAATGCTTCGACAAGGTGGCGCGGCTCTTGGAGCTGGGATATCCGGGGGGGCCGGCGATCGAACGGGCGGCCAAGGCCGGGGATGGGCGGCGCTTTGCCTTCCCCAAAGGCAGGGTGTCGCTGCCGGGCGGGGGCTTCCATCCCTACGACTTCAGTTTCAGCGGGCTGAAAACCGCCGTCGGGCGGCAGGTGCAAGGGTTGCGAGAGGTGGGGGAGCCCTTCCCCCTGGCGGACTTGGCCGCCAGCTTCGAGGAGGTGGTGGCCGAGGTGCTGGTGGAACGCAGCCTGCGCTGCGCCGAAGATGGGGGGCTGGACACCCTGGTGCTGGTGGGCGGGGTGGCGGCCAACCAACGGCTCCGCAGCCGCCTCCAGGAACAGGCCTCAGCCCGGGGCGTCGCTTGGCGGGTGGCACCGCTGGCCTATTGCACCGACAACGCCGCGATGATTGGTCAGGCGGCCCTGCAACGGTTCTGTGCAGGCCAGATCAGCTCCATCCGCCTGGGGGTGGCGGCCCGATTCCCCTTGGAGGAGGCCGATCGGCTGTATGGGGAAGAGCCTCCCTTCTAGAATCCTTCCCAACCCATGTCGCGGAGGAGGCAGAAAGGCTCCTTTTTTCTGGAGAATCCGGTAGATTTTCTGCTCTTTTCACAGCCCAGCACGAGGTGGGCTTTTGCCATGGCATCGGCTCGCCTGCCACTGGATCCCCCCGATGGGCCTTCGGCAAACGCTCCTCTCGGGACCACTCACGCGCCTCCCGACAGCACACAACCGTCTCCAGAACCCCCTCCAGCGACCATGAATCTCGAGGCCGACACCCAGCCCCAACCGGTGTCCCAACAAGAACTCAATGCCTGGAGACGAGGATTCACACCCCAGGCGGAAATCTGGAACGGCCGGCTGGCCATGGTGGGCTTGTCCGTGGGCCTGACGGTGTTGATCGTGGCCCGACTCGCCCACCACAGCTGAAGGTTTCCTTGCCGCTAATGGCGGCCTCGCAGAGTCTGGGCCAACTCATTGGGTTTGAGGCTGTGGTGCATCGCGTCCTCCGCGGTGGCCCGCCCCTCCTCCACAAGCTGGGCAAGCGATTGATTGATGGTGATCATGCCATCAAAAGAACTACGGCTCATGATGGCTTCAATCTCGTCCAACTGACCGCGCTGGATATAGTCGCGGCAGGCGTCAGTGTTGACAAAAAAATCAAAATAGCCAGCTCGTTTACCGTCGGTGGTTTTGATCAGCCCTTGGGAGAGAACAGCCAGAAGAGCTTCGGAGATCGAGCGGCGCACACTCTCCTGTTCCTGGGGGGGATACATGCCCAACACCCGTTCAACGGTCCGCACAGCCGAATTGGTGTGGAGGGTGCCGAAGACCAGGTGACCCGTTTGCGAGGCCTCAATGGCAGTGGTGAGGGTTTCCTGATCACGAATCTCACCAATGAGGATCACATCGGGATCTTCCCTGAGAGACGCCCTGAGGGCGTTGTGAAATAGCTTGGTGTGTTGGCCCACCTCCCGCTGGCGAATGAGAGAAAGCTGGCTTTCATGCACGAATTCCACCGGATCCTCAATCGTGAGAATGTGGCGCTTCATCGTGGTGTTGATAAAATTGATAATCGCTGCCAGGGTCGTGCTTTTTCCAGATCCCGTAGGGCCTGTCACTAAAAACAATCCCTTGGGACGTTCCGCTATAGTTTTCAACTGAGGGGGAAGATTCAGCTGCTCAATGGTGGGCATTCTAGAGGGAATCAACCGGAGCACCATTGCACTGCCCCGCAGGGTTTCGAGCACATTGATGCGCACACGCACGAAGGGAAAACTGAAGGACCCGTCATATTCTTTCTCCCGTTGAAAGGCGTCCACATCTGAGGGTTCAAGAATCTGGCGCAGCCATTCGCGAAAGGTGGTTTTATCCGTGACAGGCCAGCCCGTGCGCACAATCTCTCCGCGATTGCGATAGCGAGGCTCTTCCCCCACGCCGAGGTGAATATCGGAAAAGTTTTTCTCATAGGCAATCCGCACAATCCCCTCCATCGTGCTGGGCAGCTGCACCGGAATGCCATGGATGCCCTCCGGTTGCTCCAGCACCGCGGCGTGCGGGGTGGCCTGGGGCGGGGGTGGCGGCGGCGGCGCGAGGGGCGCCCCAGTCGGCTGGGCAAACGGGGTCGTGGACAGTGGTCGCTGGGGAGAGGATTGAGCCATGGTCTGGCCGATTGGTGGGGCCATGGTGCCATTGCTG
>JBIIJA010000242.1:0-4218 GCA_044234195.1 Cyanobium sp.
CGGCGATTTGGGCCAGCCGGGGGTCAAGGGGTGGGGCTGGGGTGAGGCCTGAGGCAGGGGGGACATCAGCCATGGTCAAGCGTCGCGGGCGGCGTCGTAGGCGCCCCGCACCCCCAGGCCATTCCAGGGGGTGAGGCGTGTCATCAGCAGAAAGGCCGGCAGGGACGAGGCCACGGTGAGCAGAAAAAATGTGCTCCAGCCCACCCCTTCCGCCACAAAGCCCGCCTGGCCCGAGAGGATCGAGCGGCTCAGGGCATAGACGCCCGAGAGCAGGGCGTATTGGGTGGCGGAAAACCTGGGGTTGCAGAGGCTCATCAACAACGCCACGAAAGCCGCCCCCACCATGCCGCCCCCCAGGTTTTCCAACCCCACCGCCGCCAACAACCCCGGCATCCCCCCCTTGAACGTCGCCAGCGCCCAATAGGAGAGGTTGCCCAGGGCGCCCACGATGGCAAACACCCACAGGGAGCGGTTGAGCCCCAGCCGGCCAAACAGCAGGCCGCCCAGGATGGTGCCCGCGATCGTGGCCACAATCCCCCATCCCGCCAGCACCGAGCCCACCACCTCCGGCGAGAACCCCTGCTTGATCAAAAAGGGCACCGCCATCACGTTCAACAGCCCATCGGGCCAGCGGTAGAGCAGGATCAGGGCCAGCAACATGGCGGCCCGGGGGGCGCCGGTGCGGGCCAGGAATTCCTTGGCGGGCCCCACCACCGCCTGGCGCAGGCTGGTGACCTGATGGAGCAGGGGCGGCAACGTTGGCGCACTGAAGGTGAAGGGCAGCACCAGCGCCATCAGCACCGCTGAGGCGGCGAAGGCCTGGGGCCAGCCCTGGCGCCCCGCCAAAATGAAGCCCCCCGCCCCGATGGCGAGCATGGCGGCCCGGTAGCCCAGGTTGGCCGCCGCCGCGCCCGCTCCCCGCTCCTCCTGGGGCAGGAGGTCGGTGCGGTAGGCATCCACCAGAATGTCTTGGGTGGCGCTCACCACCGCCAGCAGCAACGCCATGGCCCCCACCGCCGCCAGGCTGGCGGGCGAGGCTTGGTTGGGCTGCAGCAACGCCATGGCGCCGATCACCCCCACCAGGGTGAGCTGCACCAGCAACAGCCAGCCGCGGCGGCGATCGGGCCAGGGCAGGGGCCAGCGATCCAGGGCTGGCGCCCAGAACATCTTCATGGTGTAGGGCAATTCGGCGTAGGCCAACAGGCCAATCAGCCCCACCGGCACCCCGGCGGCCGTGAGCCAGCCCTGCAGCAGCTTGGTGCCCACCATGTAGGGGGTGCCGCTGGCCACCCCCTGGGCCCCTACCGCCAGCAGCCGCCGCCAAGGAGCGGCTGGAGGGTCGCTTGGGGGCATGGAACACCATTCGTGACGGGTCATCCTCCGCCGTGGGGCCTTGCCCGTCAACGGCGGAGGGCTGTTTGCTGCAAGATGGAGGCCCCGATGGAGCTGGTGTGTCGTTCCTGCGCTCGAAACTGTTGCCGGCGGCCATCGTGTTGCTCTTCGCCCTGGCTCTGGTGGCCGTGAGCGCTCGCATCTGGCTGCCCGGCGACATGGCGGCCCCAGCCCCCCTCTCCTGAGCGGCCTCTACGATCAGCACGCGAAGCGCGCCTGATGCCGGAGGATCCCCAGCCCTTTTTCGAACGCTTTCCGGAGACGCAGCACCAGCTGGCCCTCGATCCGGATGTGTTGGCGCGGGAGCTTGCGGCGGAGCTGCTGGGGGATCCCCTCGATGACATCGATCCCCGTGAACCCACCGCAGCGGACGTGGCCCAGGAATGTGATCAGGGGCTCGAATGGTTGCGGGGAGGGAGGGAGCAGCTCATGCAGGGGCTGCGCATCTTCTGCGAGCATCGCGATCCCCGGGCCGTGCCCCTGCTCCTGCCCCTGTTGCAGCAGGGCTGTCCGATTGTGCGGATGAGCGCCGTTTACGCCCTTGGCCGCAATTCCCACCCCCTGGCGGTGGAGCCCTTGCTGGGCTTGCTGGCCTGTGATGACAACGGCTATGTGCGCAAGGCCGTGGCCTGGAGCCTGAGCAACTACCCGGACGCACCAGTGCTCAACCCCCTGATCCGGGCTCTGCAGGTGGATGTGGCGGCAGTGCGGCTCTGGGCGGCCAGTTCCCTGGCGGATGCCAGCGCCTCTGCCCCCGCCAAGGCCGACCCGGCAGCGGCCCAGCTGCTCCAAACCCTGCGCATCGACAGCGAACCGGCCGTGCGCAGCAACAGTGCCTGGTCGTTGGGCCGGCTCTATCCCGATCTGGTGGAGCCTCGCCAGCGGGAGGTGGTGGAGGCCCTGCTCCATTCCCTCCTGCAGGATGAGGATTCCGCCGTGCGGGATGAGGCCCGCATGGCCCTGGAGCAACTGGAGCGGCCGGAGGTGCTGGAGCGCCTCCAGACCCTGGTGGAGGAGGGGCTTCTCAGCTGAGGTTGGCTGGGCTTGGCCAGCGGGCGGCCGCCCAATCAGGAAAAATCACGGCTAACATCCGCAAACACTTTCAGGATTGACACGGGATGGGCCAGCAGACCATCCGATTCCGCATTCGACCCGACGGTCGTGTGGAAGAGGTGGTGGAAGGTGTGGCAGGAGAGGGGTGCCTCGCGCTCACCGAACGCATCGAAGCCCAGCTGGGCACGGTGCAGCAGCGCCAAAGCACCGCCGAGGCCTTCCAAAGCCCTTCCCTGATCGCTCAGCAACCCCTCACAGAGCGACCCTCCGCCTGAATCCGCCTCTCGCCCGCCTCTCTTCCGACCATGTCGCACTTCAGCACTGTGAAGACCGAACTGCGCGATCGCGGTTCTCTCCTTAAGGCGCTCTCCGATCTCGGCCACACCCCCAGCGAAAGCGCCCAGCCGGTGCGTGGCTATCGGGGCCAGACCGTCACCTGCGAGGTGGCCATCCCCTGCGCCGAGGGCGGCGACATCGGCTTCCTCCTGAACCCCGACACGGGATGTTACGAGCTGGTGGCTGATCTGGATCTCTGGCGCCAACCGGTGCCGGTGGAGCGGTTTCTGGCCCAACTCAGCCAGCGCTACGCCCTGCGCACCATCCTCGCCGCCAGTGCGGAAGAGGGGTTTCAAGTGAATGAGCAAACCAATCACCTCGACGGCTCCATTGAGCTCGTGGTGACCCGCTGGGAGTGATGGGCACAGGGGGGATCGTGGATCCGGCCCTGGCGTTTGCCGTGGAGGCCGACCCAGGGGAGGCTCGCTCTGGCGAGGAGCCTCTTCTAGGTGGGGTGTTGCGACAGAAGGCGGTGTGGGTGGATGAGGCCGTGTGCATCGGCTGCCGCTATTGCGCCCATGTGGCCTCCAACACCTTTGTGGTGGAGCAGGACTGGGGCCGCTCCCGGGTGATCCGGCAGGACGGGGACAGCACCGAGCGCATCCAGGAGGCCATCGACACCTGCCCAGTGGATTGCATCCACTGGGTGCCTTACGAGCGCCTGCCCGATTTGCAGCGGCAGCGGGAAGACCAGGACCTGCTGCCCCTGGGCTTGCCCTCCCCCACCCGCATCAAGCGCACCCTCCCGCGGGCCCCCGGCGGCCACCCCCCGGCATCCGGCTGATGCTCCCCACCCGCCGTTTTGGCCGCACGGGTCTGGCCATGCCCGTGTTCTCCCTCGGTGGGATGCGCTTCCAGCAGAGCTGGAGCGATCTGGGCCCCGAGGCGATCAGCCAGGAGAGCCAGCGGAATCTGCGGGAGCTGCTGGAAGCGGCGGTGGCCGCGGGCTTTCATCACATTGAAACGGCCCGGGGTTACGGCACCTCCGAGCGCCAACTCGGGGAGCTGCTCCCTCAGGTGCCGGATGGCCAGCGCATTCTTCAGACCAAAGTGGCTCCCGATCCCGACCCGGCACGCTTTGAAGCCGAGCTGGCTTTGAGCTTCCAGCGCCTGGGAGTGGAGAGGGTGGATCTGCTCTCCCTCCATGGGCTGAACACCGAGGATTTGCTGGAGCAGACCCTCCGCCCGGGGGGCTGCTTGGAGGTGGTGCGGCGCTGGCAAGCCGAGGGGCGCATTGGCCATGTGGGCTTCTCCACCCACGCGCCCCTGCCGCTGATCCTTGAGGCCATCGCCAGCGACGCCTTTTCTTACATCAATCTGCACTGGTATTTCATCCGCCAGGAGAACAGTCCGGCCCTGGAGGCGGCCCGCGCCCACGACATGGGGGTGTTTCTGATCAGCCCCACCGACAAGGGGGGCCATCTCCATTCCCCCTCC
>JBIIJA010000243.1:0-4215 GCA_044234195.1 Cyanobium sp.
TGGCTTGATCTCTGGCAGGTCTCTCTTGAGCTGGAGAAGCGGCTGGTGGGAATCTTCCGCCGGGATCCCGATGGGCGCCGCCCGTTTAACGGTGATGTGGAACTCCTCCAGCGGGATCCTCAATGGCGCGATCTCATCCAGTTCCATGAATATTTTCATGGGGATCGCGGCAGCGGCGTAGGCGCCTCCCACCAAACCGGTTGGACTGCCCTCGTCTGCAAAATGATTCACCAACTCTCCTGCTACCCCAACGGCTGACCCTTCAGCTGTCACCTTCCCGCCATGACCTCCTCCACCAGCAGCATCTGTGACCCCACCCTCAGCAGCTCACCCCAGCCCGCTGCAGCCCAGTTGGAGGTGAGTGACGGGGCCCATTTCGATGTGGTGATCATCGGCAGTGGAGCCGGTGGGGGCACCCTGGCTCGCCACCTGGTCAGCACCAGCGGGCTGAGCGTGCTGGTGGTGGAGCGGGGCGATTGGCTTCCCCAGGAACCTCAGAACTGGGACGCCGAAGAGGTGATGCAGAAGGGTCGCTACGTGTCGAAGGATCTGTGGCTCGACAAGCACGGCAAGGCATTCCAGCCCGGCAGCCATTACTTCGTGGGCGGGGCCACCAAGATGTATGGGGCGGCTCACTTCCGGCTGCGCCAGCAGGATTTCGAGGAGCTCCACCACTTCGACGGCATTTCACCGGCCTGGCCCGTGCGTTACGCCGATTTCGAACCGTGGTATCAGCAGGCGGAGGAGATGTATCATGTGCACGGGCTGCGGGGGGAAGATCCCACCGAGCCTCCCTGCAGCGGTCCCTACCCGCACCCGCCGGTGAGTCATGAGCCGCGCATGCAGAAGCTGGTGGACGATCTGCGCAGCATGGGCCTCCATCCCTTCCACGCCCCGAGCGGCGTGCTGCTGGATGAGAAGCAGATGGCCTTCAGCCGCTGCCGTCGCTGCAACCGCTGCGATGGCTTCCCCTGTCTGGTGCATGCCAAATCGGATGCCGATGTGCTCGGGATCCGTCCAGCGCTGGCGGCTTCCACCCTCTCCCTGCTGACCCGCGCCGAGGTGAAGCGGCTGCACACCGATAGCAGTGGCCGCAACGTGACGGCAGTGGAGATCGAGCGGGATGGGGAGCCGATGAAGGTGAGCGGCGATGTGGTGGTGGTGAGCTGCGGCGCTGCCAACAGCGCCCGGCTGCTTCTGATGTCAGCCAGCGACAGCCACCCCCGTGGGTTGGCCAATGGCTCCGATCAGGTGGGCCGCAACTACATGTTCCACAACAGCAAGGCCATGGTGGCCCTGGCCCATGAGCCCAATCACACGATTTTTCAGAAGACGGTGTGTGTGAACGATTGGTATTTCGGGGATGGAGAGTTCAACTATCCGATGGGAAACATCCAGATGACCGGCAAGACCGACGGCGCGATCATGAAGGGGTATGCCCCGCTGGAAACCTTCATGATGCCGGGCTGGAGCATGGACAAGATCGCGGAACACGCGATCGACTTCTGGATCTCCAGCGAAGATCTCCCGGACCCGGACAACCGTGTCACCGTGACCTCCTCCGGACAGATCCAGTTGCACTACACCGCCAACAACCTCACCGCCTCCCAGCGCCTGGTGAGCCGACTCCAAGGCCTGCTCCACAAGCTCTACCTGAAACAACACCTGGTGGAGCGCCAGATCTACATCGCCAACAGCATGGGCATTGCCGCCGTGGGGCACCAGGCCGGCACCTGTCGCTTCGGCACTGACCCGGCCACGTCTGTTTTGGATGTGAACTGCAAAGCGCACGAGGTTGACAACCTCTACGTGGTGGATACCAGCTTCATGCCCTCCGTTGGCGCTGTGAACCCTTCCCTCACGGCCATCGCCAATGCCCTCAGGGTGGGCACCCACCTCATTGAGCGCCTCAGTCGTTAGGCAAAAATCGCCGTCCCACTGCCCTTAAGGGTCCCCGCCAGAGTGGTTGCTGGTGTCACCGATCAAAATCAGATCCGTGGCAAGACGATTCACACAGAAGTTGGGGAGCTGCGGGTCAGGCCGCCTTCGGCGATGGAGATTCAACCTCAGGGGCAGGTGCGGCTGTCCCGATCTCAGGCTGCACATCCGTCTCCACTCTCTCCAGGCCCACTTCCACCCCCATGTGCTGATCAGGCTTCCCGGTGATGAGGAGGGAATCCCGCTCCCGAACAGCAGTGATCCAGAGCCATTTGGTCAGCAAGATCAGGCGGTTCTCGTTGTCGGGCATGAAGGCCAGATGGGCCAGGCCCCAGAGAATCCACCCCGGAAGGCCGGAAACACGCAGACCCCGCAGATCCGCGACGGCGAACAACGGACCCACCACGGCCATGCTGCCGAAGTCGAACCACTGGAAAGCCTTGTGCTGTTGGCCGCGGAGCTTCGCCAAGATGTCTCGCCCCACCCAGCCCCCCATCTGCACCGCGGGGCCCGCCATGCCGGGGAGGGGTTGGCCATCTGGGGTGTGGGAATAGGAGCAGAGATCGCCCACCACCCGGATCTCAGGATGGCCGGCAATGGAGAAATCGGGGCCAACGATCACCCTGCCTCCTCGATCCACTTCACAGCCGGTGCGTTCCGCTAGCAACTTTCCAAGATGGGAGGCGCGCACCCCTGCGGTCCAGCAGATGGTGGCCGCCTCGACCACCACCTCCCCGGGTTGGCCGGCGGCCGGTTTCGCGATGCCAGCCCGCAGGCGGCAAGGGGTGATCTCCTGAACCCTCGCGCCCAGCAACAACTCCACCCCCCGCTCCTTGAGATGGTTGCCCGTGGCCTCCGAGAGGGAGGGATGCATGGCTCGCAGCACCCGATCACCTGGATCCACAAGCACCACTCGGCAATCGGTCCCCGAGAGCTGACGGAACTGGCTGCGGCAGAGGTCGTGCATCATGGCCACCAGAGAGGCGGCCAGCTCGCAGCCGCTGGGGCCCGCTCCCACCACCACCACCGACTGCAGGATCTTCCTGCGCTCCCGATCGGGGCACTGTTCAGCGGACTCCAAGGCATTCAGCACCCGCCGGCGAATTTCCTGGGAGTGTTCCAGGATCTTCATCGGCGGCGCCAGCGGGCGCCACTCCTCTTTTCCGAAATAGGAACTGCCTGAACCCGTGGCCAGAATCAGGTGGTCGTAGCGGAGGTGGGAATCGTTGAAGACAATGGTGTGCTCCTCAGGATCCAGATCCACCACCTCCCCAAGCAACACCTGCACGTTCTCATCCTTGGCGAAGAGTTGGCGCAGGGGAATGGTGATGTCGGCTTCCGCCACCATGCCGCTCGCCACCTGGTAGAGCATGGGTTGGAAAAGGTTGAAGTTGCGCTTGTCGATCAGCGTCACCCGCACGGGTTGGCCGGCCAGGCGCCTGGCCGCCTTGATTCCCGCAAAGCCCCCGCCAACAATGACCACATGGGGCCATTCCTTCATGCGCTCCTGGGGCGGTTCGAGCTCAAGGAAAAATCGCTCGGCAGTCATCGTCTGTGGGGTTGGGGAGGGATCGTCGTCAAGCGCAGGCCCATCCGATCAGCAACAAGTTAAGTGCGGAATTCACAGAGATCTTCCCAACCCATCGTTTGCGACAAAGTGTCAGCAAACCACCATGACATCGTCCTCCATTATGTCGAAACATGAACCCACCCCCAACCCTCTGCCTCCTGTGAACAAAGCTATAAAACGCGAGCTGGCCCGACGAGGCTTCCACGCTGGCGCCCATTTTCTTTTCTGACCCGGGCCATGCAGGGACTTCTCCCGCCCCTCAACGACCACAACCTGCCTTGGACAGACACGATCCATCCGATCGTGGTGCATTTTGTGATCGCCATGGCGATCATCGCCGTGATCTTTGATCTCATCGGAGTGGTGGCTAGGAAGCCCAATCTCTTTGAGGTGAGCTTCTGGAATCTCCTCTTTGCCACGGCGGCGATCTTTGTGGCCATCATCTTCGGCCAAGTGGAGGCGGGCCTGGCGGAGCCCTACGGCGCCTCCCGGTCGATCCTTGATTGGCACAGCACCCTGGGCTGGTCGCTGGCGGGGGTGCTCTCGCTGCTCACTGGATGGCGCTACGTGATCCGGAGCCGCGACCCCCGCAATCTGCCCCTGCCGTTTCTGGCCGCGGGAGGAGTTCTCGCCTTCCTCGTGGTGGTGCAGGTGACCCTGGGCAACCAGCTGATCTGGGTGTATGGGCTCCACACGGTGCCCGTGGT
>JBIIJA010000439.1:0-4183 GCA_044234195.1 Cyanobium sp.
TTGCTGATCAGGCCCTGTGCTTGGCCTCCCGCGCCATTTGCTTGAGGTCAGGGTCCCTGGAGTGGCTTTCGCAGAACAGCAGGCTGAGGATGCCGAT
Organism: Cyanobium sp.; assembly: GCA_044234195.1. Taxonomy (GTDB): domain Bacteria; phylum Cyanobacteriota; class Cyanobacteriia; order PCC-6307; family Cyanobiaceae; genus Cyanobium. The sequence continues at coordinate 98 of JBIIJA010000439.1, forward strand.
TCTGGTCATTCAGTTGAGGGGTAGGCCGAGATTGCAGACCTCCAATCCAGATTTCAGACCTCTAACACCGGCAGCAATTAGGACATGAAGGCTTCGCCACAGGTTGGCCGTATGGAGCAAAGCCAATCAAATGCGTCGACCGCTGATCAAGCGCAATAGAACGGCAATCACAGCGATAACAAGCAAAATATGAATCAACCCTCCCAGTGTAAAGGAGGTAATCATGCCTAGCAGCCAGAGAACAACTACTAAAACCGCAATAAGTTCAAGCATGAGACAGTTCGTGGCGGGCCTGGCGATGATGTTGTTGTCATTGCCAATTTCTTCCATGAATCTCAAGATGATTACCTCCTGGGTTTCCCTGCAAAGGGCGGCTGGAAGCTTCGTTTCAATAGTGATTGGCATGGCTATAGCGAGATCTTTGAAGGGCATTCAAGTCAAGACATCGAGGCGATGTCCGGAGACCGCGACGGCCTTCCTTTTCAGGGAACAGTCTCGATAGCCCCCTACAGCGTCTTAATCTATTCGCAATAGGGTTGGCCTCTTGATCACATAATTATTCATTCGCTCCCCATGCATTCCGTCTACGCCCTAGGAAGGGGTATGACCTGAGAATTGAATGATCAACACTGACGATTCAATCTCACGCGTTTCATGCTCTGGGGAAGTTTTCCTCGCAGGAGCTGGATGGAATGGTTTTGGCCCCATGGGGGTGACATCGTGGGAGATCATTACATCCCGGTTGCCGTTCGCCGCTTGCCGTACTTTGGTGCCTCCAGTTCTGGATCGTTTCACGGCAAGGCGGTCTTACAGGGATGACTGTCTCCGTCATTGTCGATCGTCTCAACACCTAGGCCCCCCCTAGAGGTGCAATCGCCCAGTGGTCTACGTCATTGGGCGCTGCCGGACCATTGATTAACTAAACTTGATGGATCTGAGCTTCGCCACCCATGGCTGTTGCTAGCAAGCCGGCTGTTGGGGCGAGGTCGGGCCGGGCGCCCTCCGAGTCTGCGTCGCCTGAACCAGCCCTGTCCGTTGATCGGGCGCAGCGACTGCTGCGCGCCCTGGCCGAGCCCATCCGTTTGCAGGTGGTGCTGGCCCTGCAACACGGGGAACGCTGCGTTTGCGACCTCACCAGCGACCTGGATCTGGCCCAATCGAAACTGTCGTTTCATCTCAAGGTGCTGAAGGAGGCGGGCCTGATTCGCGCCCGCCAGGAGGGTCGCTGGATTTACTACCGCCTTGAGCCCTCCACCCTGCTGCTGCTGCGCCACTGGCTGGATCAGCTCGCTGCTGGTTCCCACACCCCCGCCTCTGTCTGTTCCTGACGCCCGATGCCCAATCCAGACTTTCATCGCCCCTCAGGCGCTGCCCAGCTCAGTGGTGTGCTCGTTCGTCTCCCCTGGCTCGACCGGCTGCTGCCGATCTGGATCCTGCTGGCGATGGCGGGCGGACTCCTGCTGGGGCGCCTCGTGCCAGGCCTGCAGGCACTGCTGAGTTCGGTGCAGGTGGATCACACCCCCTTGCCCATTGCCCTCGGCTTGATGCTGATGATGGTTCCGGTGCTGGCCAAGGTGCGCTATGGCGAACTCGGCTCCATGGCCCGCGATCGCCGTCTGCTGACCCTCACCCTCGGGCTCACCTGGGGGCTGGGACCCCTGCTGATGTTCACCCTGGCCTGGTTGTTCCTGCCGGATGAGCCGGCCTTTCGCACCGGCCTGATCCTGATCGGCATCGCTCCCTGCATCGCCATGGTGTTGATCTGGATCGATCTGGCCGAGGGGAATCGGGAAGCGGCAGCCTTGCTTGTGGCGATCAATTCGATCTTGCAGGTGCTGATTTATGCCTTGCTTGGCACCTTCTACCTGCAGATTCTTCCCACCTGGCTGGGGCTCGACCCACAGCTCGTGCGCTTCTCGTTCGAGGAGATCGCACGGGCGGTGCTGATCTTTTTGGGGATTCCTCTGGTGGCTGGCTTCCTGACCCGTCTGATCGGCGTGCGCCTCAAGGGGCCTCGCTGGTATGAGCAGGTTTTCCTGCCGCGGATCGGGCCCTGGGCCCTTTACGGCCTGTTGTTCACGATCGTGGTGATGTTTGCCCTCCAGGGTGAGGCGATCACCTCCGATCCGGCTCAGGTGGTCAAGGTGGCGATTCCCCTGCTGCTTTACTTCCTGCTGATGTGGAGCATCGCCTTCTTTGTGGGGATCCAAAGTGGACTCGACTACCCACGCACATCGGCGCTCGCGTTCACAGCAGCCGGCAACAATTTTGAGCTGGCGATTGCCGTTTGTATCAGTATCTGGGGTGTCACCTCCCAGCAGGCTTTGGCAGGGGTCATCGGGCCCCTGATCGAAGTGCCTGTGCTGGTGTCCCTCGTCTACCTCTCGCTCTGGCTGCAGACTCGATTCCGGGCGTAAAAAACGAGATGCGACTCCCCCCTCCATCTTGACGATCAATGTTCACGCTAAAGCGCATTAAGGCTGTGGAGTTGTCAAACCTACCAAATCCGAGCCATTCCACCCATGTCCCCAATTAGTATTTGAGATCAGAGATGGAAGGCCTCACAGTGGATTGGGAGCAAGGTGTCCCTGCAAGGTTTAGAATCATTTCCGAATCTTGCCCGCCTGCCCCCCGCCATGGACTCTTCCACTATGGATTCTCCCGGAATGGATGACCTACATTAAGGACCCAGCCTATTCAACGAAAAATACCGACCCAAACAGACCCTGTCGATCAAAAGTTTTTCAACAATCAAGTGTGAGCGAGGCAACTTGTCAAAAAGGCTGGCAAATTCAACCGTTACTCGCTTCCTGGCAGCTGGCAGCCTTAATTTCTTTGCCACGAACATATGCCTGCAGGCACTGCTTTTGATTCCCACTTTGCCCACGCTTGCGAGCACAACAATCAGCCAGATTGTTAATGCAGTGCTTGGCTACTTTCTTTATAGAAATACTGTTTTTCTCAACTCCCTGAAGGGGAATCAAATGACAGGGAAAATAACTCTAGAGCTTTTTCGCTTCGGCCTCTTATCCTGTGCTCTACTGGCTGCAAATACAATAGGTATTAATTTGGCAACGATCGTAGGCTACTCCAGAAACATTGGCGCCGTCCTAATGATTCCACCTCTTACATTGTTCTCATATTTTGGACAAAAATACTGGGTGTTTAGAAAGCCAAGGGCGGCTCAAAGTGTATCGTCAATCCACAAATAAATGTCATGTTAAGCCTATAGTAAGATAGGCCAGTAGGCGCCCCTCGTACTTAAGATTGACGATCTCTTTGAGAACCAATCCGGCAACAAGGAATACGAGAGCGATCACAAGACCAGAAACGGCAGCAACAAATGTCGGGATGCGTGGGACCAAACCTGTTCTAACAAACTCGACCACCAGAGATAGGAGCGCGGCGGACGAACAAAGGGCTGTCAATGCACTCAATACAGAATAAAGAGCAAGAGGATATTCGCGATGAAGCAGTCTTAAGACGAAGAATAAGATCTTAAAGCCATCTTCAAAGGAGTTCAGCTTGCTCACAGTGCCTTTGCGCTCGGCAACGCGTGTTGGGAAATCTTTGGAAGGGACTTGCATCTTTGCGGCGTAAACTGAGATCTCTGTCTCTACCTCAAATTCGCCGCTGATCATTGGGAAAGACTTGACGAACCTGCGCGACATGATCCGCAGACCCGAGAAAAGGTCGTTGGTCTGAATACCACATACTTTTTTGACCAATAATGTGAACAGGGTATTGGCAATACCATGACCTGCACGCATACTTGAATGAGGGAGCCGATCAAACCTGTTGCCAGTCATTAAGTCAAAACATTCCTCATGGAAAATACGAATAGCTTCCCCGATATATGTCATGTCATAAGTATTGTCCCCATCGATCATGACATACACATCAGCATCAACATCACGCATGAGACGCCGCACAGCCATGCCTTTACCACGTCGAGATTCGTGCATGACTAGGGCCCCAGCCATGCGGGCTTCAGCCGCTGTTGCGTCTGTGGAAGCGTTATCACACACAACTACATGTGCAGAAGGGAATCGATCCTGAATTTCTTTCACAACAAGACCTACTGCA
>JBIIJA010000436.1:0-4175 GCA_044234195.1 Cyanobium sp.
ACCTTAAAAGTTTACCCATTAGAGGCTCGTCGCGAGAGGCTGAATTCTTTTGTGGAGCAATACTTTGCTGATCTGGGTCAGCACTTCGACTTCAAGGTGGCAGGATCCTATGTCTATCTTGTGGTCAAATGTGTCAATGATGAGTATGGAGTCATGTGGTCCGAAAGTGATCGGCTTGATTGGTGGGCAGAGCAGTCTGTTCAGATCTGTGTTCCTATTTGGTGGTCTCCTATGAATTGCACGGAGTCTGCAGTGGGTGACCCCGCTTCCTTGGCTCTGATCAGTGTTTACTCTTTCTCCAGCAGCAACCGTGCCTCTATTGCAGATCGGGAGGTCAATGGGAAGCCAACAACCGAAGCCTGGATGACTGGACTGTCCCTGGAAACTCTTGCAGAGTCTGAACGATCACTCTCGCATTACATGTCGATGAGTACGGAGGTTTTTCGAAGTTTTGATGATGGCGAGCCGGCTGTCACGGCTCAACTTCTTGAAATCCTCCCCACTCCCAGCTCGGCAGAACATCGGGGACCTGATCATTTGGCAGCCAAGGAGACTCCAGACCAAGAAGTCTCTTCGGGCGCGAACTCCATAAAAGAAATGGAGGTGAACACCACCTCCCCTCCCAAGGAATTGACCTTCTTAACGTTAAAACAATACCGAGCAGCTGAGGATCCAGCACTTGCATGTTATCAGGCATTAATCATGCACTCCTATGACATCAATAAATTTCACCCACAACAAGAAGAAGACCCTGTTGCCTTGCAGATTAACATTCATCACTATCCTAGCCATCCGATTGTTGAATCCCTGGGACTAATCCATAAGGAGGTGAAAAGCTCTTTCAGCGGTGATGTGGTTTACCAATTTCATTTGGACACCCATTTCCACCTCCGAGTATCTCTGGAGGAACAACTTGGCAAGGTGATTGCCCTTGCCTCAAGGGATCAAGAAGGTTTTATCGTGAATGAAGATTTTAAAAAGGATTTCTCTAAACCTGGAAAACATGCGAGTCGAAGCTCGAAAAAAGATTGCCCCCCGGCCTACCAGGCTCTCTATGAATTTCTTGCCAACCATTCATGATTTACACTTCTCCTGTTGTTTACTCATCCTTGCTTAGCTAGTTCGATGCTGGGGATGTTGGAGATGAGATCTACGCCGAAGACCATGGCAGGTGTTTGAAATCCAGGCCTGACCTGCCCTTGCAAAATTAGGGCAATGACCTTGCAGGCGATGTCTGTCGTGACTGTATAGCCGTCCATTGTTTTCAGACTGAGATAGGAAGAGCGACGCCAATGGTCCATCGCTTCCACGGTCAAGAAAAATCCTGCGGAGTCTTGCGAATTCTTGTGGGCTGTGGGAGTGAACTGGCTGAGCGCTTGCAAGCTGCTCTGGATCAGAGGTTTCTGGAGGAGCGGCGCGAGCTTGCCACTGGCTTGGTAAAGCAACTCAGACACCAGGCTCACCTCCCCGAAGGCTTCAATGGTTTGGATGCCTGTCGAGTGACGCGCAGTGAACACGTCCGGCCAGTTCATTGCGGTGGCCTTTCCGTAGCGTGAGCCAAAGGGGAAGTAGTGGTTGAGCGCTCCAACTGGAATCTCTTTCATTTCACCTTGATGGCAGATCCACACATTCGGATCGACAAGCCCAAACATGCTTTTCAACGTCCCCGAAGAGACCAGATCAGGCGTTGAGATAGCAAGCCGCAGACACTTAATGTCTGCAAACTCTTTAGCGGCCATCACAAGCAGGCAATCGGAAACGGCGATCGTGAAGCCAACGCCTGGCATCAACATGCACTGTGCTTGCTTGGCGGCTTGATCCAGGGCAATTGCTTTTTGGAAAACGGGCCATTCACCAGCCAAATCTAGATAATGAACCCTTGAAAGCAGTGCAGCTTGGATGACGGGTTCTGCTGTTTGCCGGTAGGGGCCCGCCATGTTGAAGACCAGGGAACACCGGTCTAAGATTTCCTGTAGTTGTGAGCTGCTGTTCAGAGAGAGAGGCTGCCATGGCACGCCGAGCTCCTCGCCGATCTTCTGGAGTTTCCCAGGATTCCGCCCAGAAAGAATGACATCAACACCTGCTCCCACCAGTCTCTTTGCTATCCGGGATCCACTGAATCCTGTGGCGCCATAGAGAAGGATGGGTTTCATGGCCAAACCTTAAGCTTTAACAATCTCGCTCTAGGATCCAGGTCACAAGATCCTCAATGAATCGTTTGGCCGGTGAGGGAGACAAGTGGCCAAACACGAGTGAACATTCATGCAGTGCAGCCCCGCCTAAGGCTTCAGCCACAGTGCGAGCATGCACGATAGAGCCTTTGTTCAGCATTTGTTTGTGTAGCCAAACAATTTCCTTTTCTTGCCGATCGAATCGGTTGAGGGTGAGAATCCGATCCATTTCCTTCCTTTCTTCAGGGCTGCTATTTTCTCGGGCATGGATCAACATCAAGGTCTTTTTTCCCTCGTAGAGGTCGCCCATGGCTTCCTTGCCATAACCAAAACTGGGATTGAGATTCAGCAAGTCGTCTTGGATCTGAAAGCAAGCACCGAGAAAAAAACCGAATTTAATCACTGCTGCCGGATCCACCCTGCCTTTGCTACCAATGAGAAGACCGATCTGTGCCGGCCAAATGGTCGCCATCCAAGCCGTTTTCTTGAGAACCATATTTAGATAGTCTGCTGTGTTGATGTCGAGTCGATTGTCTCTACGCCAGCCGATATCGAGTGCCTGCCCTTCTGCTGTTTCACGAGCCATTCGCAACGTCAACTCAATTAACTTGTGCCCGACAAGACCGCCATAGCAATGCTGTTGATTCAATAATGGTCCCAGGGCGAGCATCAGAAGGGTATCCCCTGCATTGAGGGCCAGTGGGATTCCATGAAGGGCATGTAAAGTCGGCAATCCTCGGCGTTCTTCGCTCTCATCCTGGATGTCATCGTGGATCAGAAGCGCGTTGTGTAACAGTTCGATCGAGGCCGCAAACGGAACGACTTCTTCAAGATCAGCTCCAAAGGAACATGCTGTTGCCAGGCAGATGCTTGGTCGCATCATCTTCCCCCCCCTATTCGGATAATCAGCGATTAAATCGCTTAAATAGGGGGACTTTGGCTGGCTGTTGAGATAATCAAGGATATAGTCTTTGGTTTTTGCACCGTAGGCGTTCAGTGCTTTTGAGATGTGGCAGAAGCCCTGCAGGCGATGAAGGCCCTCAAGACTGGGAGCTTGAGTCTTCATCTTTAGAGACCTTGCGGGTTGTGCGCTCACTCACCTCTTGCAAAACTTGCTCGACGGCGTCGAAATATAGAGAGGTGAAATCCCTTCCTAGTTGGATCATCTTTCCGCAAAGCTGGTATAAGTCGTCTTGGTGCCCTGAATCTCTTTCAGAGGAATGGCGGCCAGCAAATGCCTTGCCCATCTCGATATTGTTTTCGATGACCTTGTAACCAAGCCGCACTGCTTGTTCGACTGTTGTGCTGGCAACGTCTTTGGCGTGGCCAGCAGGGTGGCCATTGGCCCATCCGTTCCGGTGAGGGCCAGCGCGTTTGGGTTCTGGGCGGGTCCAATCTGATGATCCATTCATTGTTGATCCGTTCATTGCCGTTTGGTTCATTTCTGGTTGGTTCATTTCTGATTCATTCATGCCATCTCAGAATCATCGTTGTGTGGTCAATCATAATCGACCTATGGATGATCGAAGGCAACAATGGATTCCAGTTCTGGCACTCCGGAAATGGCATGGGCAGCGAGCATGCCAGACATCACAGCCGCCTCGGTGCAGCCAGCGTTGAAACCCGCATCCGTCCAATCTCCAGTGATCGTCATGTTGGTGTAGGTCATGTCCAATGGGGACAATCGGTAACGGTTGCTACCTGGCACGGTCAGTACGTAGCGATCGGATGGATTCACGTTGGCTCGCCAGTATTGGCTGCGCAGATTCTCAGGGCCTTGAGCCTTAGTGTCTGTCTGTGCGGCGGCTGGTGACTCACTCACCAGGAGACTCCACCTGAATGCACCAGTTGAATCGTAGGCCTTTGGCCACAGCGGCCGACCATGCTGAGCTAGAAACTGAGTGGCGTTGCTGAACACTTCTTCACTCCTTCGTTGAGGGTAATCGCTAGCATCCAGATCTGTATCATTAACCGGATCCGGAAGAACACCGCAGAAATAAAAAG
>JBIIJA010000244.1:0-4170 GCA_044234195.1 Cyanobium sp.
TGTAGAGCAGGAAACCCAAGAGGGCCGGCAGAAGGTCAAGTTGGGGCAGCTTGGCAGCCGCCAGCACCAAAACAATGGGCACCAGGAGCTGGATCTTGCTCACTGATTTGCTGCCCACACCCAACCGCGAGACGCTTCGGGAGAGCAGCACCAGATAAAGCAGGCCGCAGAGGGAACCCACCAGGGCACTGAGGGCGGCAGCCAACCCAAAGATCAGGCCCACCGTGGGAACGGCCAGGGCCGCTGCCACCGTGGTGGCCACCAGCAGGCGTCGCCGCAGCCGGTGATAGTGATCCATCCCATCAGCGCCAGCCGGGGAGACTGGGGAGGAGGGGGTGGAGGGATCCACAGGAGCGGAAAAACCCGCCCTTCCCTGATCCGCCGACGGGGCGTCGGCATCTGGGGTAGTGGCAAGGGAAACCGCCAACCGGAAGACCTTGGAGCGACGGGAATTTATCACGCTGGCCCCATCAGCGGCGGCTTTCAGGGCGCGACAGGCAGCAGCACCCGTTGCTGAATCAGGCGGCGCGCCCGTTCCAGCCGTTCGCCCTCCCCCATCGCCAGAGGGAGGGCGGCCAAGGAGGTGCCGGCGGGAACCCCCTGCCAGGCATCCATCAGCGCCAGATCGGCTGGCTCGATCTCCAGGGGCCGCAGGTCGGGATCCAACAAGGCTGTGCCGGGCCAGCCCCACAGGCAACGGTTGGGCTCGCCGGCGGCGGCCAGCAGGGCTCCATCGTCGTTCCAGGAGCGGCAGCTCACCGGCTCCCGGCTGACAAAACATTCAAAGTGGCTGATGGCGGGATCCAAGGCCTCCACCAGCGCCCACTGCTGCTCGGGGCTCAGGGCCCGGGCCCGCTCCAGGAGCTCGCCCGAAAGCAAGCGGGCCGGATCCCACACCTCGGGATTGGAGAAGCCGGCGAAGTGCAACCCTGCCTGAGCCAGGAACGCCAGCAGAGTCTCCACAGTGAAACTGGTCTCCTGAGGATGCAGATACATATCGGCGAAGTTGGCATCGGCCGCCGTGTCGAGGGCCCAGCGTTCCTCGTGATGGCGCCGCAGCCGGTTGCCGGGCGGCAGCTCGGCCAGCAGTTGGCGCCCCAGCCGCAACCCCTCCGCGCCGGTGCCCACCCGCAGCAGGCCCAGGGCCCTCTGGGTGTGATGGATCTCCCAGCGCCCAGCCTCGGCGTAGAGAAAAAGGTGGAGCAGGCCCCCCGGAGCGAGCCGCTCCGCCAACGCCCGCAGACCCGCCTCAGGGCGGGCCAAATGGTGGAGCACCCCCACCGAGTTGATGGCATCAAAGGGGCCCTCGTGCGCCAGATCCAGCAGGCTGCGCTGCTCGATCCGCAACTCCCGCACCTGTTCGGCCCCACCGGAGCGGCGCAGGCGCTCCCGCGCCACCTCCAGGGCCCCGCCGCTGATGTCCACCGCCAACACCGTGGCGCCGGGGTTGAGATGGCACAGGTAGTCGGTGCTCACGCCAGTGCCACAGCCCGCGTCCAGCACCCGCCAGGCCCGAGGGCCACCGCCAGGGGGCCGAGGGGGCAACACGCCCCGCACCGCCGCCACCACGCTGTCGATGCACCAGCGCCAGTTGTAGCCCGGAGGGGGGCCATCCTGGAGGGGATCGCCGGGATAGGGGAAACGGTCGTAAAACGCGCTCACCACCGGCGTGGCCGCATCCGTGGTCGCCCCCGGGGGTTCCCCTGCGAGGGCGTCCCGGGAGGGGGCGGGCTGATCCTGCATCGACAACACCTCGGCCCTCCCAGATTCCTGCATCGGCGATCCAGGCCGTCCCACGGCTGCAAACATTTGTTCATGGGTTCCCGAAGGACCCAGGTGGCAGCCGTAACGTGCCGTATCCCGGCACGCTCCCGTTCATGACTGTGACCGCCAGCAGCGGCAGCACGAGGGTCAATCCCCAGCTCTACGACACCCTGCCCCTCTCCAGCGTCCGTCAGGCGGAGCAGCAGGATCGCTTCCCCGATGGGGGCGAACTGCAGACCCTCATCACCTTCTTCCAGAGCGGGCAGATCCGCGTGGAAGCGGCCCAGAGGATCACCGCCAACGCGGCTGCCATCGTGGCCAGGGCCGCCAACCGCATCTTTGTGGGTGGCACTCCCCTCTCCTATCTCGATGCCCCCCTGGGCCCCACTGAGAGCGGCGAGGCCACGCCCCTGGCGGCCGACCAGGCCGCTTTCCAGCGCTCCGTGCAAACCTTCGTGGGCACCACCGCCACCAAGTCGCGAGGCAACGTGATCTCGCGCCTCTTGGAGGGCGCCAGTGGCGATGCGGACGTGCGGGTGGTGTTGCCGAGTGGCTTCAACCCCATCTCCGTGGGCGTGTACGGCACGGACCGGATGAAGAAATCCATCCGCGACCTGGCCTGGTTTCTCCGCTACGTGGGCTATGCCCTGGTAGCCGGCGATCCCAGCATCCTGGCGGTCAACACCAGGGGCCTGCGGGACGTGCTGGAGAAGGCCTGCTCCCTAGCCGCCACCAACGTGGCCCTCCAGGAGATGCGCGCCGCCGCCGCCGACCTCTTCAAAGGCGAGCCCGAGGCCCGCTCTCTGGTCATCGAGTGCTTCAACGTGCTCCTCAAGGAGCTGGAGGTGCCCACGCCCTCCACCCGCCAACGGCTAGGCAGCCCGGTCAACCAAGGCTTGCAACTGCCGGCGATCTACGCCTTGGCCGCGGAAGGCCGCCAACGTTTCGTGATGAAGCCTGGCCTTTCCGGAAGGGAGAAAGCGGAGGTGATTCGGGCTGCCTACCGCCAGGTGTTCGAACGCGACATCGTCAAGGGTTACTCCCAGGAGGTGTGCCCGGTGGAGGCCACCCAGTGCCGCCAGGGCCAGATCTCCATGCGGGAATTCATCCGCGCCCTGGGCCGCAGCAAGGAATACCGCCAGCAGTTTTATGGCCGCTTCTCCAACAGCCGCGTCGTGGAACTCGCCTTCCGCCACTTCCTTGGCCGGGGCCTGAGCTCGATTGAGGAGTTCCGCACCTACTTCGCCATCGTCAGCGCCCAGGGCCTCAACGGACTGGTGGACTTGCTGGTGAACAGCATGGAATACGCCCGGGTGTTTGGCGAGGAAACCGTTCCCTACCTGAGAGATCTCGGAGAAGAAGCCCAGGAGAGCGCGGGCTGGGGATCCAATCGCAAACTCTTCCGCTTCAGCGCCCCCTTCGAGGGAGCCCCGCAGTACATCACCCTCTACGCCTCCTACCGCCAGCCCCTGCCCGATCAGCATGCCTACGGCGGTGGCAACGACCCCCTGGCCCTCACCTACGGCGCCATCTTCCCTTCGGGCACGGCCTCGGTGGGCACCCGGGCGGTGCCCTTCAGCTACGACACCCGCCGCATCCTGATCAGCAACGGCCTCAGCCAACCCGGCCAGATGGCCAGCCCCCAATTCCGCAAGGCCATGCCCCGGCGGGTGGGTCCGAAGGTGGTGCGCCTGCAGCAAATCGCCACGGGTGGCAATTCGGTGCCCAGCCGAAGCGGGCAACCGAGCATTCGTGCCAGTGAATCCTCCACCCAGGGCGTGATCCGGGCGGTGTATGCCCAGGTGCTGGGCAATAGCGGCTATGCCGGCGAGCGCAACACGGTGGAGGAGATCAAGCTCGAAAATGGCGACATCAGCCTGCGGGAGTTCGTGCGGCAGGTGGCCCGTTCCAATGCCTTCCGCCGCCGCTATTGGAGCGGCCTCTACATCTGCAAGGCCATTGAGGTGATGCACCGGCGCCTGTTGGGCCGGCCCACCTTCGGCCGTTGGGAAATTGACGCCTACTTCGATACGGCCGCCCGCAAGGGGTTCTATGGCGTGGTGGACGCCATGATCAACAGCCCCGAATACAACAGCACCTTTGGGGAAGACACCGTTCCCTACGAGCGGTTCATCACCCCCACCGATCTCAACACCCGCCGAGTGCCCGCCCTGCGTCGTGCCCTCGACCCCACAGCCGTCGCGGATCTGAGGACGAGCCCTCGGCCCGACGTGCCGGCGCCCCAGAAACTGCGCACCACCGGCGATCTCACCCCCCGCAACCTGCCCCCCCGCTCCCAGACCGTGCGCGGAGGCTGGTCGGCCCAGATCAGCGGTGGGGAAGTGATGGCGGCCCAGCCCACCACCAGCGAGGGGCCGGGCTCCCTGCGTCAGGCCCCAATGCCGT
>JBIIJA010000246.1:0-4156 GCA_044234195.1 Cyanobium sp.
GACCTCCTGGCAGGTTGGCCCATACGTTCTCAGCAGCGATGGTGTGTTGCGGTTGGGTGGGGTGATTATCCCGTTAAGCCCCCTCCAGCGGAAACTTTTGCTGTGTTTCGTGCGTCATGCGGGCCAGCTTATCGAGCGCCCACAGCTCCTGGAAGAAGTATGGGGCCACTCCAAAGTGTCGGATGTGAGCTTGGCCAGGGCCGTTCATAGCTTGCGCCAAGTTTTCCAGCACGGTCCTCTTGGGAGCCGCGTGATCAGCACCAGCTACGGCAGCGGCTATGTTTTTTCAGCCCCGGTGGTCACCATTCAAGACAAGCTCAGTTCGGTGGGGAGTGTGATGTCCGCCCCCACTCCACTGGCCCTTGAGTATTACCTGGAGGCCAGATTGGCCTCCCGCCATCTCGATCCTCTCCAGCTGGATCGTTCTCGCCAATTGCTCCAGCGTTCCCTACAACTTTCACCCTCGTTTTCTGAAGCCATACTGTTTTTGGTTTCCGTCCATCTCAACAGCTGCCGGTGGGGACTGGAGGACAGCTGCACGGTAGGAGCGACTGTGGAGCAGCTTCTCAATCAGGCTGAACAGCTCAATGCCCCACCGGAGGACCTCCTCCCCCTGCGTGCCGAAACCATCTCCCTCCTCCATTGGCAACCCCAGGTGGTGGATGAGAGTTTCGGCCCCTGGCTGCCCCAACAACTTGGTTACGGATTTCCCCTCTTGAGCTGGGTGCGCCACCTGCTGGCCACAGGCCGTGCGAAGGATGGTCTGGCCCTGTTGCAGCCCCACCTGAATGGGTCCCTTCCCATGGGCTGGATTCTGGCGGCCCAACTCACCTTCCAGCAGGGGCAGACCAAAGCCGCCATCGAAATGCTCCGAGGCCAGCTGCGGATGGATGGGTCCCTCCCGGCCACCTATCTCTTCCTGGCGATGCTGCAAGCCCACCAGGGAGACCGGGCCGCTGCCCTGAAGAGTCTGGCTCCAATTGGTTTGAAGAGTGTGCCCTTACAAGGGTTTCAGGCGGCTGTCGCCTACGTGCTGGCTCGGGTGGGTGAGGGGCCCCGGGCGGAGGCCCTCCTCTACCAAGCCAGGGCCCAGAAGGGCGAGGTCCCGGGGATGCCCAGCCTGTGGGGGCTCAATTCCATCCTTCTTGACCAGAAGGAGTTGGCGGATCACTTTTTTGGCTTGGCTGTGCAAAAACGCTGCTATCAGGCTCCGTTTCTTGCCCAATGTCCCCTGCTCGCCCCCTACAGCCACGAGCCCAGCGTGCAAACCTTTTGCCAGGAGATGGCTCGCCATTTTCCAGCGATAGCACCCACTATCGCGTCTCCCAGCCGCAAGGGCTGAGGGGGCCGCCTGCATTCAGGCCGCGAGGGGAAGGAGCAGGTGGAGGACCAACCGGCTCAGGAGGCTTGGAAATCCACGAGGGTTTGGAGCACCTCCTGACTGTGGGCTAGCGGCCGAACAGCGACCCATCGCGCCCGAAGCGTTCCCTCGGGGTCGATCAGAAACGTGTGCCGCAGGGCCATTGGCGCCAGCCAGGAGCCATAGAGGCGTGCTCACGCTTCCTTGGGGATCGGACAGGAGGGGATAGGCCAATCCTTCAGCCCCGCAAAAGGATTCATGGCTGTCGAGGGGATCGGTGCTCACGCCAACAACGTCTGCTTGGCGTTGGTGAAAGCTGTCGAGATCCCTCTGAAACCCGCGCGCTTCCAGCGTGCAACCAGAGGTGAAATCCTTCGGGTAGAAATAAAGCACGAGCCAACGGCCGGCAAAGTCGGCCAAAGAAAGCTCCACAGGGATCGGGTCCCCATGGCCTTCCGGGGATGGGGCCACACCCTGAAGTCGGAATGGGGGAGCCGGAACATTCAGGGATGGCAGATCTCCACCCAGGGCAAGTGCCTCTTCGCCCATGAGAAAGGCTTCCGACGCCAGGGAGAGAGTCACCAGGGAGCTTGGTAACCAGCGCAGGAGGGAACGGCGCTTCATGCCGGGTGTAGGGATCCGAAGGGCTCAGCTCATCAAGGATGCTCAGCTCAAAGGCTGGCCAGGTTGATGCCCAACGACTTGGCGTAGGGCCCCAAGCCGCGCTTCTGGATGGTTTTCAGCGTTCTGGTGGAGACGCGCAGGGTGACGAACCGCTGCCCTTCGGCCCACCAAAGCCGGCGCTTTTGCAGATTGACCTGCTGAAGTTTTTTCGTGCGCACATGGGAATGGCTCACGGCCATGCCGTTGTTGGCACGTTGACCGGTAAGTGCACACACGCGTGACATGACGTACAGCCTGAAGTTATTCCTGGAGTGACCTTATCAAATCACGGCTCCAGGAGGGATCACAGCGTGGAACGCGCTGGCCGCTGCGCTCCTCAAAGGCCAGGGCGTCTTCCGCAGCCCAGCCCACCTCCAGCCTTTCCGGCGGGACAGCGTTGACGGGCCAGAGCATGCGCAGCAGGCCAGCGCCGCTTTCCAGCCAAAGCACCTGCTGGAATCCACTCCATTCAGCCCGCAGCACTTTGGCCGGGATGCCGCCAGTCTCCATGGGATGGAGGTGTTCCGGGCGTACCGCCAACTGGTGCCCCCCCAGAGCTGGGAAAAGATTGATCGCCGGGCGACCGATGAAACTGGCCACAAACCGGTTGGTGGGGTTGCGGTGGAGCTCTTGGGGATCGCCAACCTGTTGCAAGGTGCCTTGCTCGAGAACAGCAATGCGATCCGCCAAGCCCACCGCTTCCTGCTGATCATGGGTGACGTAGAGCACAGGGTGGCCCGAGCTGGTGAGCAGCCGCCGCAACTCAGGCCGCAGCTCCTCCCTGAGCTGGGCATCCAGATTGCTCATGGGTTCATCGAGGAGCATGATTCGCGGTTCGCGCAGCAGGGCGCGTCCCAAGGCAACCCGCTGGCGCTGACCGCCGGAGAGCTGGGCGGGGCGGCGTTGACGCACATCCTCCAGTTGCAGCAGCGACAGGATCTGGCTGAGACGCTCCTCCCTCCCACTGGCGGGCACACCACGCACTCTCATGCCCAGAGTCAGGTTGTCGGCCACTGTGAGATGGGGGTAGAGGGCATAGCTCTGAAACACCATCCCCACCCGACGCAGGCCGGGTTCGAGGTGGCTGATGTCGTTCCCATCGAGAAGAATCCTGCCGCCAGTGAGGGGATCCAGGCCTGCCACCAGGCGCAGGGTGGTGGTTTTCCCGCAGCCACTGGGGCCCAGCAGGGCCACGCATTCCCCAGGCGCCACCTGCAGATCGAAACCCTGCAACAGGGTTTGTCCCGCCACCTGCCGGGTGAGGTTCTCCAGCTGCAGACCCCTCATCCCTTGACGGCTCCCTGGGTCAGGCCGCTGACGATCCACCGCTGAAACAACAGCACCAATGCCAACAGTGGCAGGCTGCCCAGCACGGTTGCGGCGGCGAAGGGGCCGTAAGGGACGGTGAACACCGATGAGGCAGCGATGCGCCCCATCGCCGCAGGAAGGGTGAGGCGATCACTGCGGCTGAGCCAGGTGAGGGCGATGGGGTATTCGTTCCAACTCGCTAGAAACACCAGCAATCCCGTGCTCGCCATGGCCGGCGCCAGCAGGGGCGCGACCACCCAGCGCAGACGCTGAAACGGTTGGAGCCCTTCAAGTTGGGCGGCATCCTCCAGCTCCTTTGGGAGGTCGGAGATCGCTGCACGCAGCAGGAGAATGGCCAGGGGGAGAGAGAGGGCGGCGTAGGGCAGGCTCAAGGCCAGAAGGTGATTGGCCAGCCCCAGCCAACGGGCCAGCTGCAGAAGAGAGAGGAAGAGCAACACGGTGGGAAACAGGGCTGCCCCCACCAGAGCGGCGCTGAACATGGGCTGAAGTCGCCCCCGCAGATGGTGCAGTCCGTAGGCGCAGGGCACCGCCAGGAGCAGGCACAGCGCGGTGGTGACCAGAGCCAGCAGCGCCGAGTTGGCCAACACCTGGGCCAGGGAGGGATCACCCTGGAGCACCTGGCGATAGTGGGCCAGGGTCCAGGGGGAGAGGCCTGGTGGTGCTCCCTGGCCCACCAGCACCCCATCCACCAGAAAGGAGGTGCGCAACTGCCAGAGCAGGGGGCCCAGACTCCACAGCAACAGGAGCACTCTCATGGCTGGCGGGCTCCCTGCCTGCCCATCCACGCCAAACCCAGCAGGCTGA
>JBIIJA010000248.1:0-4140 GCA_044234195.1 Cyanobium sp.
GCCGCCGTCGCTCCTGCTGAGCTGGCCCTTCCGGCCAGCGTTGGCGCCGGTTGACAGCCCCGGCGCGGCCTTTGGACGCCAGGGGATTCCGCCCACTGGGCCCGGCCTGGCCCAGTTCCCCCTGATGACCCCTCCCCCAGCAGCGGCCCGGGCCCAATGCCCCTATTGCGGCGTGGGCTGCGGCCTGGAGCTCAAACCGCCAGACCCACCAACCGCCGGCACCACCTCCGAACCCCACTGGAGCGCCCGGGGCGATCGCCACCACCCCTCCTCCCTCGGCCAGGTGTGCGTGAAGGGGGCCACCGTGGGCGAAACCCTCCACCGCAACCGGCTCACCTCGCCCCTCTGGCGCGCGCGCACCGATCAACCCTTTGCGCCGATCAGCTGGGAGCAGGCCATGGAGCTGCTGGTGGGGCGCATCCAGGCCACCCTCGCCACCCGGGGGCCCAAGGGGTTGGCGATCTATGGCTCCGGCCAGTTCCTCTCGGAGGACTACTACGTGGCCAACAAGCTGCTCAAGGGCGCCTTGGGGAGCAACAACTTCGATGCCAACTCGCGGTTGTGCATGAGTTCGGCGGTGGCCGGCTACGCCCGCAGCCTGGGCTCCGACGGGCCGCCCTGCTGCTACGACGACCTCGACCTCGCCGATCTGGTGCTGCTCATCGGCACCAACACCGCCGAGTGCCATCCGGTGCTCTTCCAGCGCTTGCTCAAGCGCCGCCGCCGCGAAAAGGGAGCACCCCGCCTGGTGGTGGTGGATCCCCGCGCCACCGACACCGCCGCCGCCGCCGATCTGCACCTGCCGATCCGCTCCGGCACCGACCTGGCCCTGCTCCATGGCCTCGGCCACCTGCTGCTGAGAGCCGGCGCCGTTGACCAACCCTTCATCGCCGCCCACACCGAAGGCTTTGAGGAGCTGGCGCCCCTGCTGGAGGCCTGGACGCCGGAGCGCACGGCCGCCGTTTGCGGCATCGAGGAGGCGAGCCTGCGCCAGCTGGCCCGGTGGTGGGCGGAGAGCGGCGCGGTGCTCAGCCTCTGGTCGATGGGGGTTAATCAGCGGCGGGAGGGCACCGCCACCGTGGCCGGCATCATCAACCTCCACCTGCTCACCGGCCAGATCGGCCGCCCCGGCGCCGGGCCCTTTTCCCTCACCGGCCAGCCCAATGCCATGGGTGGTCGGGAGGTGGGGGGCCTGGCCCAGCTGCTGCCCGGCTACCGCGCCGTGGCCAACCCCGAGCACCGGGCCGAGGTGGAGCGCCATTGGGGGTTTGAGCCAGGAGCGATCAGCGCCGAACCCGGGCTGGCGGTGTGGGAGCAGATCGAGGCCATGGAGCGGGGCGAGCTGGATCTGTGGTGGGTGGCGGCCACCAACCCGCTGGTGAGCCTGCCCTGGCTGGATCGGGTGCGCTCGGCCGTGGCCCGCTGCCCACTGGTGGTGCTCAGCGAGGCCTACGCCGACACGGAAACCGCCGCGGTGGCCCACCTGCTGCTGCCAGCGGCCCAGTGGAGCGAGAAGGCCGGCACGATGACCAACTCCGAGCGGCGGGTGACCCTCTGCCCCGCCTTTCGCGAGCCGCCGGGCCAGGCCAGGGCGGATTGGGCGGTGTTTGCCGAGCTGGGGCGGCGGCTGGGGTTTGAGCGGCAGTTCGCTTGGACCTCAGCGGCCCAGGTGCACGCCGAATTCGTGGCGCTCACCCGGGGGCGGGTGTGCGACATGGCTGGCCTCAGCCACACCCTCCTGGCCGACCACGGCCCCCAGCAGTGGCCCTTCCCCGAGGGCACAGCCCCCGGTGGCGGCGGCGCCCGGCTCTATGGCGATCACCAGTTCCCCACCCCCAGCGGCCGGGCCCGGCTGATCGCTGAAGCGCCCCTGGGCCTGGCCGAACCCCCCGATGCCGCCTTCCCCCTGGTGCTCACCGTGGGCCGCTACCTGGGCCACTGGCACACGATGACCCGCACGGTTCATGTGGAGCGGGCGCGCAAGCAGCACCCTGGCCCAGTGGTGGAGGTGCACCCCAGCGACGCCCAACCCCTGGGGCTTGTCGATGGCGCCATCGCCATCGTGAGCTCGCGCCGGGGCAGCGTGCGGGTGCCCGTGCAGCTGAGCGAGGCCATCCGGCCGGGGGTGGTGTTTCTGCCCATGCACTGGGGCGCGTCCCAACCCCAGGCCTGCGAAGCGAATCGCCTGATGCACGAGCTGGGCTGCCCCCTCTCCAAACAGCCGGAACTCAAGGCGGCGGCGGTGCGGCTGGAGGCGGGATGAGCGCCTTGCCCCAGGATGGCTGTGGCGCCCCTGAGGTCCACCGCTGCCATGACCTCCGACCTGGCCCAAGACATCCTCCAGCGCAGCGGTGAGCACCTGCTGCTGGTGGCCTTGGCGGTGGCCCTGGCCCTGCTGATCGCCCTGCCGCTCGGGGTGGCCATCCAGGGCCGCCCCCGCTGGGGGCGGCTGGTGTTGGGCCTGGCGAACGCCGTGCAGACCATCCCCAGCCTGGCGATCTTTGGCCTGCTGCTCACCGTGCCCGTGCTCGGGGGCATTGGCCCCACGCCGGCGGTGGTGGCCCTCACCCTCTATGCCCTGCTGCCCCTGTTGCGGGGGCTGGTGAGCGGCCTCAACCAGGTGCCGCCGGGCCTCAAGGAGGCGGGCCTGGCCCTGGGGCTCAGCCCAGCCCAGGTGTTGCGCCATGTGGCCTTCCCCCTGGCCCTGCCCAGCCTGATGGCGGGCCTGCGGGTGGCCACGGTGATCTCCGTGGGAGTGGCCACGATCGGGGCGGCCATCGGCGCCGGGGGCTTGGGGGTGTTCATCTTCCGGGGCATCGCCACCGTGAACAACACCCTGCTGCTGGCCGGTGCCCTGCCGGCGGCCGCGATCGCCCTGGCGGCCGATGGCGCCCTGGGGGCCCTGGAGCGGCGCCTGGCCCGACGGTCGAGCGATGGGGGGCTCCGCTGGGGCAGATCTGCCAAGGGCAGCGCAGCGCCTGGCAAGAGCGGGGGATGGCTGGGGCGCCGGCGACACCAGGTGCTGGTGGGAGTGGTGCTGGGAGCGGCGTTGCTGGCCATCCCCGCGGCCTGGCAGCGGCTCGGACCGGGGACGGAACGGGGGCCAGGGGCGGGGGGCACGGTGGTGATCGGCGCCAAGGGCTTCACCGAGCAGCTGATCCTGGGGGAGCTGCTGGCCCAGGAGATCGAGGCGCGCACGCCCCTGCGGGTGAGGCGGGAATTCAGCCTGGGCAGCACCTTTCTGGTGCATGAGGCCGTGCGCCAAGGCCGCATCGACGGCTACGTGGAGTACACCGGCACGGCCTGGACGGCCATCCTGCGCCAGCCACCCCTGCCGCCGAGCGAGCGGGCCATGGTGTGGCAGCGGGCACGCCAGCTCTACGGCGAGCGCTACGGGCTGAAGATGTTTCCCTCCCTGGGCTTTGAAAACACCTTCGCCATCTTGATCCGCCAAGCCGATGGGCAACGGCTGGGCCTGCGCACCATCAGCGACGCCGTGGCCCCAGCCCGCCACTGGCGCGCCGCCTGTGGCTACGAATTCCTCAACCGCGCTGATGGCTTCCTTGGCCTGGCCGAGCGCTATGGCCTGCGCTTCGCCACGCCGCCCACCGCCATGGACCTGGGCCTCACCTACCGAGCCCTCGCCGATGGCAAGGTGGATCTCATCGCGGGCGATAGCACCAACGGGCTCATCCCCGCCTTGAAGCTGCAGGCCTTGGAAGACGACCGCCACTACTTCCCCCCCTACGACGCCGTGCCCGTGTTCAACGGCGCCAGCCTGCGGCGCCATCCGGAACTGGTGGCGGTGGTGAAGCCACTGGCGGGCCGCCTCTCGGCCGCCACCATGCAACGGCTGAACGCGGCCGTGGATCTGGAGGGGCTAACGCCGGAGGTGGTGGTGCGCCGCTGGCGGAAGGAGGGGCTGGGGGAGGCGCCCGCGGTGCCTGAGGTGAAGGGGGATGGCCCGAAGCAGCGGGGGCGGTGATCAGGGCAAGCGGGACAACTCGGCACTCACTCGGGCCTCCCAAGGGCATCATCCCTAGCTGTGTTTTCTCACCAGGTCATTCAGCGCAGAGCAGCTGGTTGAGCCGCTGTTGAGGGCTGAGGCCACCAAGGGCCATGTGGGATCTGCGGCCGTTA
>JBIIJA010000371.1:0-2808 GCA_044234195.1 Cyanobium sp.
GTGCGTGAGAAAGGCATTCACCTCTTCGCTCCCCATCTCCCGCGGATGGCGCAGCTGGTGAAACCGCAGAAACCGCCGCAGCCAATGCTTGTAGGTGTCCACTGTGCGGCTGGCGTAGTGGCGGGCCCTGCAGTTCCTCTCGATACCGCTGGATCAGACCTGGCGGACGGGCGCCAGTGGGCGGGGGGCCGGATGGGGGTTCAGATGTGGCCATGTCCATCCTCTCGGATCTTTCCCCTCAGCATTCCCGGGACGCCCCGCTCCAAGCAAAAACCCCCAGGCCGTGCCCGGGGGTTGGTGTGCCTCGCCAGGAGCGAAGCACTGAAAGGCAACAGCCTCAGAAGCAGAACGGCAGAAACTGGGTGTGGCAGGCGGCGTAGCCATCCACCAGGGGGCCGAGGCCGATTTGGTGGGCGATGCCGGCGCCGGTGAGGCCTTCGGTGATGATGCCGATCACAATGCCGAGCATGGCGGCGCGGCCATTGAAGAGTTCCACCCGCTTGAGCTGATCCAGGTGGATCTGCCGGGTGTCCTCATTGGCCAAGAAGGCATCGTTGGCGGGAGTGTTCGTCATGGAAAGCAGATTGTGGTGAGGAGGACAAGACGCGGATGGCAACGGCGGGCGTCAGGGTTGGCGGGGAGCCAGGTCGCTGGGGCGCTTCAGAACGAACACCGTCATGCCGGTGAGGAGAACAATCAGGCCGATGACGCTGGCGATGGCGGTGGTGTAGTCGGTGCCCATGGCGCTCAACCCAGACCGATTTGGGCAAGGATGCCCTGGCCGGTGAGCACCTCGGTGGCCAGGCCGATCACGAAGCCGAGCATGGCGAGGCGGCCATTCCAGGTTTCGGCGAAGGCCACGAAACCAAAGCGGGGAGCGGAATCAGTCATGAACTTTTCGAAGTGTTGCGGGAACTGTAACCGAATGTGAAGGATCTGAGCGGTTCGGTTCTCCGCTCGCTAGCCCAATGTCCTTTCCAGCCCCCTGCCAGCCCCCCAGTCCCCTTCCAGCCACGCCTTTTGAGACGATGGGGCCCTCCTGTTCTGCCCGCCGTGACTGAGGCCGCCCTCCCCAAGACCTACGACCCGGCTGGCACCGAAGCCCGCTGGCAGGCCGCCTGGGAAGCTGCCGGCGCCTTCCACCCCGATCCGGCGGCCCCGGGCGAGCCCTTTTCCGTGGTGATCCCACCGCCGAATGTGACCGGCAGCCTGCACATGGGCCATGCCTTCAACACCGCCCTGATCGACACCATCGTGCGCTTCCAGCGCCTGCGGGGCCGCAACGTGCTGTGTCTGCCTGGCACCGACCACGCTTCGATCGCCGTGCAAACCATCCTCGAAAAACAACTGGTGGCCGAAGGCGGCAGCAAGCACGACCTGGGCCGGGATGCCTTCCTCGAGCGCGCCTGGGCCTGGAAGGCCGAGAGCGGCGGCACCATCGTGGGCCAGCTGCGGCGCCTGGGCTATTCGGTGGATTGGCAGCGGGAGCGCTTCACCCTCGATCCAGGCCTCAATCGAGCCGTGGTGGAGGCCTTCGTGCGGCTCCACGAGCAGGGGCTCATCTACCGGGGCGAATACCTCGTCAACTGGTGCCCCGCCTCCGGCTCGGCGGTGAGCGATCTGGAGGTGGAGATGAAGGAGGTGGAGGGCCACCTCTGGCACCTGCGCTATCCCCTGGCGCCCTTGCCCGAAGCCAGCGCTCCCGCAGGCCCCCCTGAAGGCGTCCCCGCGCTCGACCATCTGGTGGTGGCCACCACCCGCCCTGAAACCCTGCTCGGCGACACTGCCGTGGCCGTGAACCCCTCCGACCCCCGCTACGCCCACCTGGTGGGCCGCACCATCGAGCTGCCCCTGGTGGGCCGCCAGATCCCGATCGTGGCCGATCCCCATGTGGATCCGGCCTTTGGCACCGGCTGCGTGAAGGTCACCCCCGCCCACGACCCCAACGACTTCGCCATCGGGCAGCGCCATGGCCTGCCCCAGCTCACGGTGATGGCCAAGGACGGCACCATGAACGAGGCCGCCGGGCGGTTTGCCGGGCTGGATCGCTTTGAGGCCCGCAAAGCCGTGGTGGCGGCCATGGAGGCCGAGGGGCTGCTGGTCAAAACCGAGCCCCACCGCCACAGCGTGCCCTTTTCCGATCGGGGCAAGGTGCCGGTGGAGCCCCTGCTCTCCACCCAGTGGTTCGTGCGCACCGAGCCCCTGGCCGCCCGCTGCCGCGCGGCCCTGGAGCAGGGCGAGCCCCGCTTTGTGCCAGAGCGCTGGAGCAAGGTGTATCGCGATTGGCTCACCGACATCCGCGATTGGTGCATCAGCCGCCAGCTCTGGTGGGGCCACCGCATCCCCGCCTGGTTTGTGGTGAGCCACACCGGTGGGGTGATCAACGAAGCCACGCCCTATGTGGTGGCCCGCGATGCGGCGGAGGCGCGGGCCAAGGCGGAGGCGGCCTATGGCGCGGCCCATGCGGCGGCGGGGCAGGAGCTGGTGCTGGAGCAGGATCCCGATGTGCTTGACACCTGGTTTTCCAGTGGTCTTTGGCCCTTCTCCACCCTGGGCTGGCCCGGCGATGGGGGGGAAGGCGGCCAGGCCCCCGAGCCCGCCGATCTGGCCCGCTGGTATCCCACCAGCGTGCTGGTGACCGGTTTCGACATCATCTTTTTCTGGGTGGCGCGGATGACGATGCTGGCCGGCGCCTTGTTGCAAGCGGGCGACCCCGACGGGCAGGAGCGGGCGGTGGGCGGCCGCGACAGCTGGATCCCCTTCCGCGATGTCTACATCCACGGCCTGGTGCGCGATGAGCTCAACGGC
>JBIIJA010000249.1:0-4138 GCA_044234195.1 Cyanobium sp.
TGCGGATCAAGCCCCGGGCTGAGAAGAAGCTGGCGATCACGGTGTTTAGCTTCCCGCCAGACAAGGGGAATGTGGGAACGGCGGCCTATCTGGATGTGTTCGGCTCGATCCACCGCGTGCTGCAGGAGATGAAGGCCAAGGGCTATCAGGTGGCGGATCTCCCCCCCACTCCTAAGGCCCTGATGGAGGTGGTGCTCAAGGATCCGGAAGCGCTCGAGGGGGCCCCGGAATTGGCGATTGCCCACCGCATGAGCGTGGAGGAGAATGAGCGGCTCACCCCCTATTCCAAACGTCTCGAGGACAACTGGGGCAAGCCGCCTGGCACCCTCAACAGCGATGGCAGCCATCTGCTGATTTACGGGCGCCACTTTGGCAACGTGTTTGTGGGGGTGCAGCCCACCTTTGGCTACGAGGGGGATCCCATGCGGCTGTTGTATTCCCGCAGCGCCAGCCCCCACCACGGATTTGCCGCTTATTACACCTATTTAGAGAAGGTCTGGGGGGCCGATGCAGTGTTGCACTTCGGCACCCACGGCTCCCTGGAATTCATGCCTGGCAAGCAGATGGGCATGAGCGACAGTTGCTATCCCGATTCTCTGATCGGTTCCCTGCCGAATCTCTACTACTACGCCGCCAACAACCCCAGCGAGGCCACCATTGCCAAGCGCCGGGGCTATGCCGAAACCATCAGCTACCTCACGCCACCCTCGGAAAATGCGGGGCTTTACAAGGGGCTCAAGGAGTTGGGGGAGCTGGTGGGCAGCTACCAGCAGTTGCGGGAGAGCAGCCGGGGTGTGCAGATCGTGAACGCGATTGTGGAAACGGCCCGCCAGTGCAACCTCGATAAGGACGTGACCCTGCCGGAGCTGGATGGGGCCGAGCTTGATCTGGAGGCTCGCGACGGGGTGGTGGGGGCGGTCTATCGCCAGCTCATGGAGATCGAGAGCCGGCTCCTGCCCTGCGGCCTGCACACCATCGGCAAGCCCCCCACGGCGGAGGAAGCCATCGCCACCCTGGTGAACATCGCTGCCCTTGAGCGCGAGGAGGAGGGCCTTCGCTCCCTGCCTGGTCTGCTGGCGGCAGCGTTGGGCCGCTCAATCGAAGAAGTGTATCGGGGCAATGACTCTGGGGTGCTCGCTGATGTGGAGCTCAACCGCAAGATCACCGAAACCAGCCGCCAGGCGGTGGGCGCGATGGTGCGGCAGGTGACCGGAGCTGACGGGCGGGTGACGCTGCGGCGCAACCTTGATTGGCTGTTCGCCCTTCTGGAGCGCGTGGGACTGCGCTTCCCCAGCCCCTGGCTGGCGGCCTGCCGGGCGGCCGGGTTTGGCGCGATTGATCAGGAGGCCCTCGACAAGCAATTTGGCTACTTGCGCTTCTGCCTGGAGCAGATCTGCGCTGATCAGGAGATGGCCAGCCTGCTGCGGGCGCTGGATGGGGAGTATGTGCTGCCGGGCCCTGGCGGCGATCCGATTCGCAACCCGGGGGTGCTCCCCAGCGGCAAAAACATCCATGCCCTCGATCCCCAGGCGATCCCCACCCGGGCAGCGATTGCGGCGGCCAAGGTGGTCGTGGACCGGCTGCTGGAGCGCCAGAGGGAGGAGCAGGACGCCTGGCCCGAGACCATTGCCTGTGTGCTGTGGGGGACTGACAACATCAAGACCTATGGCGAATCCCTGGCCCAAATCCTTTGGTTCATCGGTGTGCGGCCCGTGCCCGATTCCCTGGGGCGGGTGAACAAGTTGGAGTTGATTTCCCTCGAAGAGCTGGGCCGGCCCCGGGTGGATGTGGTGGTGAATTGCTCCGGGGTGTTCCGGGATCTCTTTATCAACCAGATGGCGCTGATCGATCAGGGAGTGAAGATGGCTGCCGAGGCGGATGAGCCTCTGGCGATGAATTTTGTGCGTAAGCACGCGCAGGAACAGGCTGCTGCCAGTGGCATCAGCCTGCGGGATGCGGCCACGCGTGTGTTTAGCAATGCCAGTGGCAGCTACAGCTCCAATGTGAATTTGGCGGTGGAAAACAGCACCTGGGAAGAGGAGGGCGAGCTGCAGGAGATGTATCTAAAGCGCAAAACCTTCGCCTTCAATGCGGACAATCCCGGCGAAATGAACCAAAAGCGGGAGGTGTTTGAAGCGGCAATGAAAACAGCGGATGTCACCTTCCAGAATCTGGATTCTGCTGAGATCTCCCTCACGGACGTGAGCCACTACTTCGACAGTGATCCCACCAAGCTCATCGCCAATCTGCGGGACGACGGCAAGGCACCGGCGAGCTACATCGCCGACACCACCACGGCCAATGCTCAAGTGCGCACCTTGAGCGAAACGATCCGCCTGGATTCCCGCACCAAGTTGCTCAATCCGAAGTGGTATGAGGGCATGCTGAATTCGGGCTATGAAGGGGTGCGGGAAGTAGCCAAACGGTTGAATTTCACCCTGGGCTGGAGTGCCACCAGCGGCCAGGTGGATAACTTTGTCTATGAGGAAGCCAACGACACCTTCATCAATGATCCCGAGATGCGCAAGCGGCTGATGGAGCTGAATCCCCACAGCTTCCGCCGCATCGTGGGCACCCTGCTGGAGGTGAATGGGCGGGGCTACTGGGAAACCTCGGACGAAAATATTCAGCAGCTGCAGGAGATTTATCAGGAGATTGAGGATCGGATTGAGGGGGTGACCCAGGCCTAACTCCATCATCCTGATCCTCAAGCCTATCCATGGAGGAAGCGCTCAGGATTGTTGCTTGCAATGTCTTGCATGACCTCCTTTTGCTTCGTCTGGCTGATGCTGTCTGGTAGTCCCTGTACGATAGATCTAACCTCCCCAATTGAATTCTTGAAATATCTTAAAGAGTGAATATAGCCCATTTCAGGGCCATCTCCACCCTGTTCCCGGTGATACTGAGGACTCTCAATCACCATCGGCACATCACTGCCCCAGATTAATTTTTTGCAGAGAGAGTGTTTAGTGCCAAGCTGTTCTTGAAGGTCTTTTGTTAGTAATCTTGCGAAGCCTTCACTGATTTTTTCGTCGCGGAAATTGATGGCGGCAAGATCAGCGTATGTATGGGGATAATTGCGTAGCATGTCGATGATTAAGCTGGTTTCATTGTCCCTTCTGAGATTGCCATGTTCATCAAACAGTTCTGGGATGTTTTGACCACCGCCAAAGTGGGCAAAGTTGATTCTTAAGGTTTGCAGCCCTTCTGTCTTTAGGACGTTCTGCCAATAGGAAGGGCGACTGTTCTGGTCAGTTTTGGTTAGATCATCCGGGTCGTAAGCGACAGGTTGGCAATGAACGGTGATGGGAATGTCATTTTTTACACACCAATGATAGAACTCAAGGTATTTATCTAGCTCTTGTCGAGAAGAAGGGTAGGGCTTAAATCCTAGGGCTGGATAGAGTTTGATGCCGATTGCCTTTTGCGGCATGAGATCCCATCCCCGTGATCGTTCTTCTCGGGTCATTCCATTCATCGCCCACCAGTTCTGAAACTTCTGCAGGTTTTGCTTGGGATCGTTATTGTTCAACTTGTCCAGAGCTAGGCCCATAAAGGGAAATGCCAGCACTCCTAACGCAGTCAGATCTTTTTTGCATTCAGTAATGGCATGATCTAGGCGATGATATTGGCTTTCAACACATTCATCCCCCTGCATGCAGGGCAGATCTTCAATATGAGTATCAAAATCCATGATTAGTGGTGTCAGCACAATCCTTGATGGTGAGCCCAGATATTTTGTTAATTCGGTATCTTCTCTGATTGCTGTGTTGATCTGCTCTGCAAGCCAGAGCAAATTGGTCTCCGATGAGCGTTCAAAAAATCTTAGGAAGTAGCGTTGTTCATTTAACATCTTCTTCCCTGCAACAATCGATGCAAGGCCAATGAGTGTATGCATTCTCATGGCACCACTGAATGTCTCCCATAGGGGGACATCAATCAGATTGAACAAGTGACAATGCACATCGAAGAATGTCTGAGCCATGGCAAGAACGCGCATTATGGTATGTCTAAAAGAGTGGCTATGTTGGCATAGGCGCATTGGCTTCTGATTGGATAGTGCACTCCAGTCGTGGCGGTGATATTGATGTTGGACTGACGCTCAAAGAGCATGACAATATCTGAGCCGCCAAAAAGA
>JBIIJA010000250.1:0-4136 GCA_044234195.1 Cyanobium sp.
TGACCGCACTGGCTGCTGACCTGATCCGTTCCTATCGCCAGTTACCGGTTTGTCTTTACCAGATCCAGAGCAAGTTTCGCGATGAGATTCGTCCCCGCTTTGGCCTGATGCGTGGCAGGGAATTCATCATGAAGGATGCCTACTCCTTTCATGCCCATGAGGAGTGTCTGCGTCAGACCTATGGCCAGATGGACGGGGCCTACAGGCGCATTTTTCGGCGCTGTGGGCTGCGCACGGTGGCTGTTGAAGCCGACAGCGGCGCCATTGGAGGATCCGCCAGCCAGGAATTCATGGTGACGGCGGATGCGGGAGAAGACCTGATTTTGGCCAGCCCCGATGGTCGCTACGCGGCCAACCAGGAACGGGCGGTTTCTTTGCCACCCGAGGCCATTCCCCTTCCCCCCCAACCCTGCCGCGAACTCTCCACCCCGGATCAGCACTCCATCGCCGATCTCTGCAGCGCCAATGGTCTCGATCCCTCCCAGATCGTGAAGGTGCTGCTCCTGTTGGCGCGCTTTGCTGAGGGGGCTCCCCAGCCATTGCTCATCTGCCTTCGTGGCGACCAGCAACTCAATGAGGTGAAGCTCGCTAACGCTCTGCAAGCAAGGGTTCAAGATCAAGGTGCCCTGCTCGGGGTGGTTCCCATCGAGCCGGAGCATCTTCTGGCGGAAGGCCTGCCCCCTCTCCCTTTCGGGTCCCTCGGTCCCCACTTGGAGGATGCCGTTGTGAAGGGGGCCAAAACCTGGACTCCCAAGCTCCTTCGGTTGGCGGATCCCACGGCCACCGCGTTGCCCCGTTTCGTCTGCGGAGCGAATCGCAACGATGTTCACCTGCTCGGTGCGGCCTGGGGCGATCTCACGGCTGCTCCAGAGACGGTGGATCTGCGGCAGGCCCAGGGTGGAGATCGCTGTGTGCATGATCCAAGCCAAGTTCTTGAGCCGGCCCGGGGCATCGAGGTGGGCCACATTTTCCAGTTGGGCAAGAAGTATTCCCAAGCCATGGGGGCCAGCTTCACCACGGAGGACGGCCAAGAGCAGGATCTGTGGATGGGCTGCTACGGCATCGGGGTCTCCCGGTTGGCCCAGGCCGCGGTGGAGCAGCTCCATGACGCCCATGGGATGGCATGGCCGGTGTCCATCGCACCCTTTGAAGTGATTGTGGTGATCGCCAACAGTCAGGACGACACCCAGGTGCGGGTGGCTGAATCCCTCTACGGCACCCTGTGCCAACTTGGCCTGGAGACCCTGCTGGATGATCGCCAGGAACGGGCCGGAGTGAAATTCAAGGATGCCGATCTCTTGGGCTTTCCCTACCGCGTGGTTGTCGGCAGGGGGGCTGCTTCCGGCGTGCTGGAAGTGGTGACCCGTCGCACAGGTGAGGCCTTGGAGATGACAGTGGCTGAGGCCGCCAGCTGGCTTGAGCAACGGATACAGAAGGAGCGGGACGGACTCCATGGATGAGGCGGCTCCCGTGGAGCCCCGTAGGATCTGACTGTTGCCTCCATTGCCATGGCTGCACTCCTGCGCCCCCTTCTCAGCTTTGTCCACCAGGTCGGCCAGGCTTTCCTCCGGTCGTTATCTCTGCTCCGGCCCGCGGCTGTGGCCCTGGCCTTGATGCTGTGCCTCGGCCTCTCGGCTTGCAGCGGAGGCGGCTTGCTCAGTGGCAATTATGTCGAAGACACGCAAGCCGTGACCCAATCCCTGCTGAGCACCATCGCCATGCCCGCGGACGACCCAGGGACCGCGGAGGCTGTGACCCAAGCCCGCGCCCTGATCAACGACTACATGGCCCGCTATCGGCCCCGCCCGGGTGTGAATGGCCTTTCCTCCTTCACAACCATGCAGACCGCCCTCAATTCCCTAGCAAGTCACTACACCGCCTACACCAACAGACCCTTGCCGGATGCCCTCCGCAGCCGGGTGAAGAAGGAACTGGAGCAGGCTGCTGCCACTGCCAGCAAGGGGGCCTGAAGCTCTTCCCCTTCCATCCTGTGAAGATGCCAGCAAAGCTTTTGACGGAATCCCCTGTGGTCTGAGAAGCTCTTCGTTTGTGCTCGAGAGCGGCTCAAGCCGCGGTTTCCTTGGCCAACGTTGTCGTTATCGGTGCACAGTGGGGCGATGAAGGAAAGGGGAAAATCACAGATCTGCTGAGCCGATCTGCTGATGTGGTTGTTCGCTATCAGGGGGGTGTGAATGCGGGCCACACGATCGTTGTGGACAATCGCGTTCTCAAGCTCCATCTCATCCCCTCAGGCATCCTCTACCCCTCCACCACCTGCCTGATTGGATCAGGAACCGTGGTGGACCCCAAGGTGATGCTCGGGGAGCTCGACATGCTGATGGCCTGTGGCATCAGCCCATCGGGCCTCAAGCTCGCCTCCACGGCTCACGTCACCATGCCCTATCACCGCCTGCTGGATCAGGTGATGGAGCAACGGCGGGGAGATCGGCGCATCGGCACCACAGGCCGGGGGATTGGCCCCACCTATGCGGACAAGTCGGAACGCAACGGCATTCGTGTCATTGATCTTCTCGATGTCGAACGCCTGCGGGATCGGCTGCTGGGCCCCCTGGCCGAGAAGAACGACCTTTTGCAAAGGGTCTATGGACTGGAGCCCCTGGATCCTGAGGCGGTGATTGAGGAATATGCCAGTTATGGCCAACGGCTTGCCCCCTATGTGGTGGATTGCACCCGGGTCATCCATCAAGCGGCAAAGGCCCGGAAAAACATCCTGTTCGAGGGTGCCCAGGGCACCTTGCTCGACCTGGACCACGGCACCTATCCCTACGTCACCTCCTCCAACCCTGTCTCGGGCGGAGCCTGCATTGGCGCTGGAGTTGGCCCCACCCTCATTGATCGGGTGATTGGGGTGGCGAAGGCTTACACCACACGGGTGGGTGAGGGCCCTTTCCCCACGGAGTTGGAAGGGAGCTTGAACGACCATCTTTGTGATCGTGGTGGGGAGTTCGGCACCACCACGGGACGGCGACGTCGCTGTGGTTGGTTTGATGGCGTGATCGGTCGCTATGCCGTGCAGGTGAATGGTTTGGATTGTTTGGCGATCACGAAGTTGGATGTGTTGGATGAATTAGATCAGATCCAGGTGTGTGTGGCCTACGAGCTGGATGGGGAGCGGATTGAGTATTTCCCCTGCGGCGCGGAGGATTTTGCCCGCTGCCGCCCGATCTATGTGTCCCTTGCCGGCTGGCAATGTTCCACCGCAGCCTGCAGGCGTCTAGAGGACCTTCCCGATGCAGCGATGGCCTATCTGCGCTTCCTCGCAGAGTTGATGGAGGTGCCCATCGCGATTGTCTCCCTGGGCGCCCACCGCGATCAAACCATCGTGGTGGAAGATCCGATTCATGGCCCCAAGCGGGCCCTCCTCAACGTTTGAGCCACAGGGCTCCCCATTCCCTCTTCCTTTTTTTTGCCATGCCTGTTAACGCTCCCAAAGCTTTCGATGTGGTGGGAATCGGAAACGCGATTGTGGATGTGCTGGTCCAGACGGAAGACGCCTTTCTGGAGGATCACGGGCTCACCAAGGGCACGATGGCTCTGGTGGATCAGTCCCAGGCCGAAAAGCTCTACGCCATTCTGGGTCCAGGCCTGGAGACCTCTGGGGGCTCAGCGGCCAACACCCTGGCGGGCTTGGCTCAGCTGGGGGGGCGAGCCGGCTTCATCGGCAGGGTGCGCGACGACCAGCTGGGAGCCATCTTTGCCCATGACATTCGCTCGGTCGGTGCCTATTACGAGACGGCCGCGGCCACCAGTGGACCCTCCACGGCCCGCTGCCTGATCTTGGTCACCGCCGATGCCCAACGCACCATGTGCACCTATCTCGGGGCTTCCGTGAATCTCCACCCCGACGACCTCGACCTGGATCTGGTGCGCCAGGCCAAGGTGCTCTACCTGGAGGGCTACCTCTGGGATAGCGATGAGGCCAAGCAGGCCTTTATCGCGGCTGCCGAGGTGATGCGGGAAAGCGGAGGGGAGGTGGCGCTCTCTCTCTCCGATGCTTTTTGTGTGGATCGCCACCGGGAGAGCTTCCAGGACCTGGTGGATGGCCACGTGGACATTCTTTTCGCCAATGAAATGGAGATCACCTCCCTCTACAAAGCCAACACGTTTGAAGAGGC
>JBIIJA010000251.1:0-4119 GCA_044234195.1 Cyanobium sp.
CGGGGTCGGGAGCAGCCACGGCACGGGGGCAGCAGGAATGGCATTCTCCCGCCCGAGCCTCCGCCCTGCCACCACCATCCGCCCCGCCGGATCGGGAGGGCCGCACCTGGCTGACCCACCTGCGGCTGTTGGAAGAACCGCCCGCCCCGGAGGGTGGCCGGGCGGCAGGCGGGCTGATGGCGGAGTCATCGCCCACCTCGCTTGCTGAGGGTTGAGGGGAGCCGCCACACCAGCAGGGTCAAGTCGTCCTCCAGGGCGCTGCCGCCGCTTGATGCGCGGAGTGCATCGCGCAGATCGTTGGTAACGGGGCTTCCCTGCGCTGGAGGAGACGTTTGCGGCACGGAGCGATCCCGAAGGCGCGGCCCTCGCCATCCTCCGCCTTGCTGCAACCCTTGGTGTGGGCGAACAGCTCATCGCCGCGGGGCAGCGGCAGCTCCGAGAACGGCCAGGCCTGGATCAGCGGGCGGGCATAGAAGGAGGTGAGCCGCCTCTGCAGGTCCGCGCTCCTGTGGCAACCCTGCAGCGGATTGCATGGTGGGCAGATGGGAGGTGAGCAGCCAAGGCGTGCCTCAGCGCTCCATCGCCGCCGTGGCCTTGAGGGCCGCAGCCGTGAGCACCTCGTGGCCATGGTCGGTCACCACCACGTCATCCTCGATGCGGATGCCGATGCCCTTCCAGCGCTCCTCGATGGCGGGTTGCCCCTCGGGCACCGGCAGCCGGTCGCTCACGTAGAGCCCTGGCTCCACGGTGAGCACCATGCCGGTGTCCAGGTCGACGGGCTTCTCCCCCAGCCGGTAAGCCCCCACGTCATGGACATCCAGCCCCAGCCAGTGGCCGGTGCGATGCATGTAGAGATGCCGGTAGGCCCCCTGCTCGATCAGGCTCTCCACCTCGCCGCACAGCAGGCCCAACTCCAGCAGACCCTCCACCAGCACCCGCACGGCTGTGCCATGCACCCCTTCGGCCGTGGCTCCTGGCCGCACGGCTGCCACCGCCGCCTCCTGGGCGGCGAGCACCAGCTCGTAGAGCGCCCGCTGCTCGCCGCTGAAGCGGCCGTTGATCGGGAAGGTGCGGGTGATGTCGCCGTTGTAGTAGTCGGTCAGGCTGCAGCCGGCATCGATCAGCAAGAGGTCGCCATCCCGCAGCAGGGCGTTGTTGGCGGTGTAGTGCAGCACGCAGGCGTTGTCGCCGCCGGCCACGATGGAGCCATAGGCCGGCCCCCGGGCGCCCTGCTCCAGGAAGTGTTGTTCGATCACGGCCTGCACCTGCCGTTCGCTGAGCCCGGGGCGGACCACGCTGCGGGCCAGCTCGTGGGCTTCGGCGGAGATGCACGCCGCCTGGCGCATGAGGGCAAGTTCCTCATCGCTTTTGCGCAGCCGCAGCTCATGGAGGATCGGGCAGGGCGCCACCAGCCCGAGGGCCGCCGTGCCGCTGCGGGGCGCCCGATCCAACTGCTGCGCCCAGGTCTTGAGCACCAAGGGCTCCACGCGGGGGTGGCGGCCCACCCGGAAGGCGATGCCCTCCGCCCCCTGCAGATACTCGGCCAGCCGGCTCTCCAGCTCACTCAAGGGGTGGGCCAGGCAGGCGCCGAAGTGGGCGACCGCCCCTTCGCAGCCCCAGCGGAACCCATTCCAAACCTCCGCACTGGGCTCCCGCGGCGCCACGAAGAGCAGAAAGGGGTGGTCTGGGTGGTGGGGCAGGAACAGCGCCACGGCATCGGGTTCATCGAAGCCCGTCAGATACCAAAAGTCACTGTCCTGCCGAAAACTGTGCTCCACATCGGCGTGGTGCGTGCGCAGCGGTGCCGCCGGGATCACGGCCGCCGCCCCGCCCAGGCGGTGCAGAAAGCGATCCCGCCGATCGGCAAACACCTCGGGGGAGAGGGTGGAGGAAGGGGCAGGGGCGGCTAGGGGGGGAGCCATGGGCGGAAAGGCGCAACGGCCAAGCGGGGCGTCTACCGATTAAAAACGGGTGGCTGCTCCCTGTTTGCCGTGCTGGCCTC
Source organism: Cyanobium sp. (assembly GCA_044234195.1). Lineage (GTDB taxonomy): Bacteria > Cyanobacteriota > Cyanobacteriia > PCC-6307 > Cyanobiaceae > Cyanobium. Next base: position 2,003 of record JBIIJA010000251.1, read on the forward strand.
CATTGGGCCCACTTCCCCCGTCCCCAGGCCTGGGGTCCGGTTTGTGGCGTCGCCGCCATGAGGTCCCCTGCTGGCCCTCCTCAGGGGCCCGTCGCTTGGCCTGGGGCCCAGGAAAGTCGTCCGCCGATGGGCGAGCGGGCGCTGCAGCTGCTGAACCGCTGGCGCACGGCTCTGCGCCTGAGCCCCCGGGAGCGCCAGGTGCTGGCTCCTGAATTGGCAGGATTGGAGCGCCAGCTCCAGCGCCTCCAGGAGGGCCGCCCCAAGGTGGTGGTGTTGGGCCGGGTGGGCGTGGGCAAGAGCAGCCTGCTGAATGCCTTGCTGGGCAGCGAAGCCTTCGCCACGGACGTGGCCCATGGCTGCACCCGGCGGCAGGAGGAGCGCCCCTGGCAGGTGGCGATTCCCGGGTTGGTGGGGGTGGATCTGGTGGATACGCCAGGCATCGATGAGGTGGCGGCTCCGGCACGGGAGCGCCTGGCCCGCCGGGTGGCTTTGGGAGCGGATCTGGTGCTGTTGGTGGTGGATAGCGATCTCACCCGGGTGGAGGCGGAGGTGTTGGAGCGGCTGCTGGTGGGCGGCAAACCGGTGTTGTTGGTGCTTAACAGAAGCGATTGCTGGCCATCGCAGGAGTTGCCCGACTTGCTGGCGAGCCTCAGGCGCCGCCTGCCGGCCGCCGCCAGCCATCTGGAGCCGCTGGCGGTGGCGGCCGCCCCCCGACAGGCCCAAGTGTTGCCCGATGGGCGGGTGCGCAGCGTCAGTGGGCCACCCCGCATCGGCCCCCTGCGGGAGGCTCTGGTGACCCTGCTGGCCGAGGAGGGGGAGCGGCTGCTGGCCCTCAATGCCCTACGGGCCGCCGACGCCTTCTCAGAGGAGCTCTACCGATGCCGCTTGCGCCAGGGTCGCCGCCAGGCCCGCACACTGATCAGTCGTTACGCTGCCGCCAAGGCCGCCGGAGTCGCCCTCAACCCTGTGATGGGATTGGATCTGGCGGGTGGGCTGGTGTGCGACAGCGCCCTGGTGATGCAGCTTTGCCAGATCTATGGCCTGCCGATGACCCGCAGCGGTGCCCGCAAGCTGCTGCTCACCCTCGGCAGCCACAACGCTCTGTTGGGGGGCACCCAACTGGGGCTGCAGGCCCTCCTCGGGGGCGTGCGCCAGGTGTTGCTGCTGGCGGCTCCCTTGAGCGCCGGCCTCTCGCTGGCGCCGGCGGCACCGGTGGCCATGGCCCAGGCCGCCCTGGCGGTGCACACCACCCGCCGCACGGCACGCCTGGCGGCGGACGCCCTCTTGGAGAGCCGCACGGCGGCGGGCCACCCGGCGGCTCTGTTGCGGCGCCTGGCGGCAGAAGATCCCCAGACCCGGCGCTGGCTGGCCGGATGGCCTGCCCGCGGCCGGGGGGCGCGAGGCCATGAGCCGCGCAGCCGCAGGGAGCTGTGAAGCGCATCGCCCTCTTTGGCACCAGCGCCGATCCCCCCACGACGGGGCATCAGGCCCTGCTCAGGGGTCTGCTGGAGCACTTCCCCCAGGTGGCCACCTGGGCCAGCGACAATCCCATGAAACCGCGCCAGGCTCCCTTGGAGCTGCGCATTGCCCTGCTGGGCGCCCTGGTGGAGGCGATCGACAACCCCCGTCTGGTGTTGGCGCAGGAGCTCAGCAGCCCCTGGGCGATCGAGACCCTGGAGCGGGCCCGGAGCCGCTGGCCCGAGGCCACGCCGGTGTTTGTGGTGGGGAGCGACCTGCTCGGCCAGATCCCAGGCTGGCGCCAGGCGGCCAGTCTGCTGGCGGGTCTGGAGCTGGCGGTGACGCCGCGGGAGGGCTGGCCGCTGCTGGAGCCCGACCTGGGGCGGCTGCGGGAGATGGGCGCCCGGGTGCAGGTGTTGCCGCTGCCCGTGCCCGCCACGGCCAGTTCCCAGGCCCGGGGTGAGGCCGGCCACCCCCCGGATCCAGCCCAGGTCCCCAAGGAGATCTGGCCCCTGCTGCAGCGCCACGGGCTCTACGGTCTTTCGTCCCCCTCCGCCTCGTCCTGATCCATGCGGCTTGCTTTGGCCCAGCTCGATGCCCTGGTGGGCGACCTGGAAGGCAATGGGGAGCGCCTGCTGGACGCCTGTCGCCGGGCGGCT
>JBIIJA010000252.1:0-4109 GCA_044234195.1 Cyanobium sp.
TATGGCTTGTGAACGGGGGCGGGAGTAATCCACTAGCGGGCGATAGCGGGCAATCCCAACGGCATGAGCTGTTCATCAGCTACAGCCATCATGATGAGCACTGGCTGGAGAAGCTACGCACCCATCTCAAGCCGTTGGAGTCCCTCTATGGTCTGGAACGTTGGGATGACTCTTTGATTCAGCCTGGGGATAAATGGCTGAAAGAAATTGAGACAGCTCTAGCAAGAGCCCAAGTTGCCTTGTTGCTGGTAAGCCCTCAATTCCTTGCCTCTGACTTTATTCAGCGTAAGGAACTTCCAGAGCTTCTCCGCTCCGCTGATGAAGATGGCCTGAAGCAAAACGTTTGGCCAGAGAAAAGGAGGAATGGCAACGAAAGGCTGAAGGGTCACCCCCAGCTATCCAGCCGCCTCCCCCATCCATCAACCCTGGGAAGGCTGATGGGTTGCCCCTGATCCAGATCCCAGCCACCAAGGGCTGGCTGGTGCGGGAAGGGAATCAGTGGCAGAAGAGGGAAGCGCCGATCACAGTGCCCGGCTTCCTGGAGGAGCTGGCCGAAGGAATCGCCATCACGATGATCGAGATCCCTGCAGGGGAGTTCCTGATGGGCTCCCCTGAGCGTGAAAAGGAACGACATAAGAGCGAAGGCCCCCAACATCGTGTGACGCTGCCGAGTTTTTTCCTCGGGCAAACCCCGGTCACGCAGGCCCAATGGCAGGTGGTGGCAGGCTGGCCGAAGGTGGAGAGGGATCTGAACCTGGATCCAGCCAATTTCAAGGGGGCCACCAGGCCAGTGGAGCAGGTGAGCTGGGAGGAAGCGATGGAGTTTTGCCGGCGTCTGAGCCAGCGAACCAAGCGTGAGTACAGCTTGCCGAGTGAAGCCCAGTGGGAAGTCGCCTGCAGGGCTGGCACCACCACACCCTTTGCCTTTGGGGAAACACTCACGCCAGATCTGGCGAACTATGACGGCAATTCCACCTACGGCACCGGCCCGAAGGGCAACTACCGGAAGGAGACGAGCGCAGTGGGCAGCTTCCCTGCCAATGCCTGGGGGTTGCAGGACATGCATGGCAATGTGTGGGAATGGTGCTTGGACACGTGGCATGACAGCTACAACGGAGCACCCACCGATGGCAGGCCTTGGGGAACTTCTGGAGATAAAGGAGCGAAGCTGCTGCGCGGCGGCTCCTGGCTCAACTTTCCCTGGAACTGCCGCTCGGCCTACCGCCTCCCCGTCCTGCCCGTCGATGCCGACGACTCGGTCGGGTTTCGTGTGGTGTACCTCCCCCAGGTCCCTTCCCTTATCGCTTAATTCCTTGACCCCTCAACACTTGGCTGTTTCTTAACCATTGGCTGTTGGCTGTTGATTGTCTTGCGCCGGAGGCGCCCAATTTTTCTTCCACTTGCCGCAATCCCTGCGATGTGATCGAGCGCTTCTGCAATCCCTGGTAGAACCGGCACCCAGTAGAAAACCGGCCGGGAACCCCCGGCCGGCAGAGGCCCAAGGCCTCAGAGCACCGACACCGTGGTGCCAAACCGCCCCTGCAGCTTGCGCGCGAGGGCATGGGCCCGCTCAGCGGGAATGAAGCGCACCTTTTTGACGGGCTTGCCGCGGCGGCCAAGGGGCACTGTGTGGCGCTCATGGCCATAGGCCTTGATGCCATCTGGATAGACATGCATCACCAGAGCACGGATCTGGCAGCAGGGACCGGAGGGGATCGCCATGGAAGGAACGGCGTGGGACACCGACCAAGCGCCTCCCGCCTGAGCGGCTGCAAGGACTGCGCCGCACCGAGAGGTGCGCCCCTGGGAAGCGCAGCCCGGCCTGTTCCTTGCTGCCGCTTGGGTGGGGGGCAGTGTGGTGGGGACCCATGGCGTTGCTTTGGCGATCCCCGAGGGCTCAAGGCGGAGTCCGCTCTGGTGGGCATAGGCCGGTGGCTGGGGGGGAGGCCAGGGGGAGTCATGTCCCCCTGGGTTCGAGGCGAGGGCGTTGGGGTGTGCTTCTGGCGAGAGAGGTGTTCGGGAGTTGAGCAAGCCTTGCGGGTGGATTGGTGACCTGGGGTGGTGCATCGTGCCGAGGGCCTCAGCTGTACCGGTAGCCCGAATAACGCTCCTGCCGCCCAACGGGAGCTCCGCGCAGGGAGTCTCCAAGATCGACCCTTGGCAAGGGCCGCGCGAGGCGACGGCTGCGATCACTCGCCCTTGAGCAGTGACAACAGCAAGCTGCTCATCACCCCGGCAAGGAAGCCAAAAAAGCCGCTGATTTGCTCTGGTGTGAGGAGACGGCTGAGCAGGGTGCCCTGTTGCACGGTGGTGGGGTGTTGGAGGCTGAGGCCGCTGCGGATGCGCTGGGTTTGGCCCACCACTTCCAACGCCAACTGGTCCTGGTCGGTGCGGAGGCTGGTGAGCACCGTGATGCCGGGGGGATCGATCTGCAGGAATTGATCTGGCCGCAGGTTGAGCGGTGCTTGACGACCCAGATGGAGGGTGCCGGAGCGGAGGGTGGAAAAGGTGATTGGTGTCTGATCGAACAGGCTCTGGCGCTCGGAGGTGAACTTCACCTCTGCCACCGGCAAGTTGCTTTCAAACACCACCGCTCGATTGGGATTGGCCCGTTGCAGCCTCAAGCGGGTGGCGCCGGTTAGGGGCAGGCTGAACTGGGAATCAGGTGGGCTGATCCTTTGTTCCGGCCTGCCGGGCACTTGGAACACTGCCCCCATCGCCGTGCTGTTGGCGGTGGTGACTCCAGCCGGCGGGATGATCGTCAGCTCCGCCGGCACCGGCTGTCCCCCACGGCTTGGTGGCAGCAGATCGAGCACCAGTTGATCCTTGCCCTCCGGTTGCAGGTTCTGGACTCTCGTGCCAGGCGGCAGGGCGATGCGCACCTCCAGGGGATCGGCGGTAGACGCGGTGAGGGAGAGGCCGCTGCCGCCGTTGAGCGCGAGCCGTTGGCCGCTGAACGGAACCACCAGCGGTGCACCCTCTGCCAGCCCCTTGATCGTGAGGCCCCGCAAGGGCACGGCGAGGAATCCCTGCGCGGGGCCGCCCGTTTCACCAGATCGGGGCTGGAGGACAAAGCTCATGCCGCTCAACCGCAGGGTGCCCTCCAGGGGTTGACGTTGGGGGGCGATCGCGACACCCCAGGCCAGGCCGCAGAGGCCCAGGCCGAGCATGGCGTGGGGATCAAATCGGGGCCATCGCCTCGGCGGGATGGCGGACTCAGGAGATGGGGAGACCTCCATCAGGGGAGCAACCAGCGCGGATCATGGCGCAGGCTCACATTCAAGGCAGAGTTTCCCCCCTCAGCAGGGCGGGCAATCAGGAGATAGCGACCGGCGGGGCTGATGCGGCCTTCCCTGTCACGACCATTCCAGCGACACACCAATTCCGTCTCCAGTCGTGTGGGGCCTGTGCATTCGTGCACCAGCCGTTTGTCCGAGCTGAGGATGCGCACATTGGCGAGAGGCTGGGCGCCATTGCTGGCGATCACCAAGCTGTAGGAACCAGCGGGGGCGAACTTCACCGGCAGCCACTGATCGGCACTGCCCGACTGGCTGAGCAGGGCGATGGCGCGCAACTGGGTCGCGCTGATCCCTTCCTGCTGGAGCAGCCCGGCTCCCCAGACAAAGTCTCGCCAGCCCTGTTGCGGATTGCCCAGCCGCAGGGGCGTCATCTGATAGTCGCCACCGCGGGCCTGCACCGTCACCGACGGATCCCCTTGGCCGGCTGGTGTGGCGGGCACCTGGAGGCCTAACACCTCACCCCCCGAGTGGCGGGGCTGGATCTGGGGCTGGCCGATGGTGTAGCTCGCCAACCGCAACCCGACGGCGGCGATTGGGCGGCTGCCGCGCATCCCCTCGCAGCGGTCCATTTGCGCGCGGAACTGGTAGGTCGTGCTGCGGGGATTCCCTCGGGTGGTGCAAGGCGGCTGAGCGAGAGCAGGAGGGACCAGGCTCCCGATCAAGAGGCCAACGGCCATCACGCCGGCGATGGGCTGGGGATCACAGGAGGGGAGGGACATGGCTTGCACAAGCAACCTCACGGGGTCATTTTCCCCTTCAAGACCGTCACGGGAAACGCCCAGACTTGGGGAATTGGGCGGCTTTTGGAGA
>JBIIJA010000253.1:0-4096 GCA_044234195.1 Cyanobium sp.
CCACGGCATCTCTGGTGATCCTGGAGTGATCGCGAACAACTACATCGACTACGCGATCAACGCGCTGGTTTGAGAGCGGGCTGGTAGCAGCCTCAGGCAGGCCCCCCGAAAGGGGGGCTTTTTTTGCTCTGTTTCTGGGAAGACAGATGGCAACATCATGGCAGCCACGCATCTGCTGGTTCCGGGTTCCATGACAGGACAACACGCGAGCGATGCTCCCCTCACCGCTGCCGGGGAGCCCATCACCGAGGCGGAAGCCCACAGGCGCCTTCGCAGCGATGATCCCTCCCTCCAGTACTACGCCGCTTGGTGGCTTGGGAGGATGCGCAGCCAGCATCCCGACACTGTGCCCCTGCTGCTGGAGGCCCTTCAGCTTCGCCAGCCAAGGGAGGTGGGTGCAGGTGTGGAACGGAACGCCGTGGCGCGCAATGCGGCCCGGGCTCTTGGCAAGGTGGGAGATGGGCGGGTGGTGCCTGAGCTCCTGGCGGCCTTGGCCGATGAGGATGACGGACTGCGGGAGGCGGCTGCCCGGGCCTTGGGAGAACTCCGGGCGGAGGCGGCCGTGTCGCCCCTTTGTGAGCGCCTGGCGTCTGGTTTAGAGGGGGCTGGGGCCTGCAGGCCCAACAGCCCCAAGCTTCAGGAACCTTGCGAAGCCCTGATCGAAGCCCTCGGTGACATCGGCCTGGCCGATGAGGCGGTGATGGCGACCATTCAGCCTTTCATCGCCCATGATCGACCCCTGATTCGCAGCGCGGCCGCCCGGGCGTTGCTTCAGCTCACGGGCGACCCCTCTTGGGGCGACCATCTGCTCACGTTGCTGGAGCATCCCCAGCTGCAGGTGCGCCGGGCTGCCTTGATGGATCTCGGGGCCGTGGGGTGGCGGATGGCCCTGGATCCCATTCGTCGCACCCATGCGGAAAACAGCCTCAAACTGATCGCCCTGCGGGGGCTGGTGGAACGGGGCAGCGGCGAACCCTCGACCGACGCCCTACTGGAGGCCATGGATGACCTCCTTTGAGCGTTTCCACCACCTGATTGCTGCCGTGGAGCAGGCTGATTCCGCTGGGCGTCTCTATGAGGCCACCAAGGATTTGGCGGGGGCTCTGGACAACCAACGCAGGGAGCCGACGCAGGGCCCGCCCCCAGAGGCGGCGCTCTGCTGTTTGGTGCGCATTCTTGGCTTCAACAACCCCGGGGCGGCTGTTGCCGCTGTTGAGGGTCTCATCGCCAGCGGTCCCGCGGCCGTCTCGCCCCTGTTGGAGGGCCTCGACGCCCAGAATTATGGAGCGCGGGCCTGGGCTGTTCGCGCCCTGGCTGGCATCGGAGATGTGCGGGGGCTGGAGTTGTTGGAGCAAGCTCTGGCTGACGACATCGGCCCCAGCGTGCGCCGGGCGGCTGCCATCGGCCTCGGAACTTTGCAGGTGGCTGATCTGGCCCCACCGGAGCGCCGTGCCGTTGAGCAACGGGCCCTGGGGGGCCTGGATCAGGCCCGTGGGGATGTCGAATGGGTGGTGCGCTATGCCGTGGCGACGGCTCTCGAAAAGCTGGCTCTGCGCTTGCAAGAGCTGGAGGATGGCCGCCATCGGGCTGCCGCGATCCTTGACAGCCTGGCTGATGAAGGCCAGGAAGAGGTGCCGGTGGTGCGCTTGCGCGCCAGGCTGGCCCTGACCCGTCTGTCCCCCCCATGAGCCGCCCCATCCCCGATGCCCCAATAGCCCCAGCCAAGATCAGGGTGCTGTTCGTGTGTTTGGGCAATATTTGCCGCTCGCCGGCGGCCGAGGGCTGTTTCCTTCATCTGCTGGCCCGTGAGCAGCTGGAGGATCTTTTTGAGGTGGATTCAGCGGGCACAGGCCATTGGCATGTGGGCAAACCTGCAGACCCTCGGATGCGGGAGGCGGCACTGCGCCGGGGAATCGCGCTGCCCAGTAGGGCTCGCCAGATCAGTTCGGCAGACCTGGAGAGGTTTGATTACATCCTCACCATGGACAACGACAACCTCACTGGAGTGAGGCAACTGGCCGGCCCAACTCGACCACGCGCCAGGATCGAGCCCATCACCCGCCACTGCCGCCGGTATCGGCTCCAAGAGGTGCCAGATCCTTACTACGGAGGGGCCGAAGGCTTTGATCACGTGCTCGATCTTCTGGAGGATGCTTGCGAGGGGCTGCTGGCGGCCCTGAAGCCTTCCGAGAGGTGATCCAACCCAGATCTTTGGGTCGAGGGGGCCTCAGGGGGACGGTCCAGGCCAAGCCTCCTCTGGCACCTTGGATCGGAAGGCATCCACCATGGCTTCGATCACCGCCTCGATCTCCATCCCATCGGTCACGAGCACCAGCGCATCTGGCGCCTGGAGCAGGGGCGCCTCGCTCCGGGTGGAATCCTTTTGGTCGCGCTCGGCAATTTGACGCTCGAGCTCCTCGAGTTCCGGCACAGCAAACCCCTGCAGCCGCAGATCACGGGCCCGCCTCTTGGCCCGCTCGGCCACGCTGGCGGTGAGGAAAATTTTGCACTCGGCCTCTGGAAACACGGCGGTGCCCGTATCCCGACCCTCCGCCACGAGGCCACCCCGCTCCCCTAGGCGCTGCTGCAAGGCAGTCAGGCTTCGCCTGACACAGGGATGGGCCGCCACGGTGGACACCACCGCAGTGACTTCTGGACTGCGGATGGCTGTGGTGACCTCATGGCTATTCACCAGGATCTGCAGCTGGCCCTCTCCGTTCTGGCTCAGATCCAGATCCAGCCCTTCCAGCAGGGGAGCAACGGCCAAGGGATCAGCCGGATTGACTCCCTGCCGCAACACCCACCAGGTGAGAGCCCTGTACATGGCCCCTGTGTCGAGGAAGGTGAGGCCAAGGCGTTGGGCGAGGGCTCGGGTAACCGTGCTCTTGCCTGCACCGGCAGGACCATCGATGGCAATGATTGGTGCGCGGGGCATCAGGAAGCGGTGATCGATCAGGCGGGCGGGGCCGCAACGGACGGCGGCAGCCAAAAGAGCCAGCCCTTCCAGCTGCTCCAGCGGTCTCAGCGTACGCGCCTCCACCAACGCCACATACTCTGGTGGCAAGCTGTGCTGGCGAAGGCGCTTCTCCAGTTGAATCAGGAGTGAGGAGGCTGGCTCGCCCCAATGGGCGGAAGCTGCCACGGCGGCAAGAGCGGTTGGCAGCTGGCTGGCCCGCTTGAGCTCCCCAGGGCTCAAATAGCCATTTCTAGAGCTGAGGGCCAACCCATCGCTCTGGCGCACGGTGGTCACGCCTTGGATCACAACGGGTAGGCCCAAGTCGGCCACCACCTGACGGAGAACCACCAATTGCTGCCAGTCTTTCTCGCCGAGGAAGAGTCGCTCTGGACGAACCATCGCCAGCAGCCTGGTGACCACCGTGGCCACCCCTTCAAAGTGCCCAGGTCGGTGGGGAGCGCACAGAGACAGTAGGAGCGAGGCCGGGGGCACCACATGGGTCACGCCGGCTTCCCCTTGGGGGTAGATCTCTGCGGGGCAGGGGGCAAAGATCGCGTGGGCCCCAGCCTCACGAGCCAAGCTGCCATCCTCATCCAACCTGCGGGGGTAACGATCGAAATCTTCCCCAGCCCCAAACTGCAGTGGATTCACAAAGATGCTCACCAAAACATGGGGGTTGCCCCACCAGCGCGGCGCTGCGGCCCGTTGGATGAGTTGGCGGTGCCCACCATGAAGGGCTCCCATGGTGGGCACAAAATGAAGGCCCTTCTGGGGCAGCGACCTGCGCCAGCTGGCAAGGTCGGCCAGGGTTTTGAGAACCAGCAAAGTGGTAATCGGCTTCAATAAATAATCCTCCCAGCTTGAAGGCAGGGAGGATGGGAGCCAAGGTAGGCAGAACTAATCGATGACTTCCAACTTCACGTCGGCGACACCGCTGGCAGTGACTCCAAGAACTTGGGCAGCTCCATGGGCGAGGTCGATGATGCGTCCGCCAGAGAAAGGACCACGATCATTGATGCGCACGACAGCGGAGCGACCGTTGTAAAGATTGGTCACCCGCACCCGTGTACCAAAGGGCAAATAGCGGTGGGCCGCCGTGAGGGTTCCCGGACGAAAAACTTCACCACTCGCCGTGCGGTT
>JBIIJA010000254.1:0-4093 GCA_044234195.1 Cyanobium sp.
TTCAAGATCGTGTCATCCACAGCACAGCGCAGGGCCCGCTGCAGGCGCCTGCGACGACGCGCTTCGTCGAGGCAATCCGGCTGGGGGCACAAATAAGCCGAGCGCCCCATCCCCCGATCCATGGCCAGCCCTCCTTCGGCGAGCCGCACCACCCGCCAGAGCTCCTGCCGGTCCCTGAGTTGCCGGCAGGCCACACAGCGTCGCAGCACGGGCCGCCCCTGGGGAGGCATTACCGCTCCTCCGTTGCCGCCAACAGCTCAGCTTCGGGGTCTTCGGCGTCAACCTCTTCAGCATTGGGATCCGCTTGGGCGCCGGTCGGCTCCAGATCGGTCGGGCTGAAATCAGCAGGGGTTTCGTCTTCGTAGGGGGAGTCTTCCTCATCTTCAGGCAAGGGATACAACTCCCGCAGACGGGCATCTTCCTCGGCCCTGGCGGCCTGTTCCGCGGCCAATCGGGCTTCCGCCTCCGCCTGCTGGGCTTCCTCCTCCTGCCGCTGGGCGATCTGCACCGCCACGGTTTGGTCTTCCTTGCCCTGGTCGTACTCCTGGGAGTTTTTGATGTCGATCTTCCAGCCGGTCAGCCGCGCGGCCAGGCGCACGTTCTGCCCTTCCCTGCCGATCGCCAGGCTGAGTTGATCAGGGGGCACCAACACGTGGGCGTGGTGGCCTTCGGGATCCACTAACCGCACCATTTCCACCCTTGCCGGGCTGAGGGAGTTGGCGATGTATTGGCCATGGTCGGCTGACCAACGGATCACATCGATCTTTTCACCACGCAATTCATTCACCACCTGCTGAATGCGGGAGCCCCGGGCGCCGATGCCGGCTGGGGGGATTGGCCTCGCGAGCCACAGCCACGATGCGCACCGACCCCTCCTGAATCTCTGGCACCTCATTTTCGAAGAGATAGACCACAAGACCGGCGTTGGCCCGGCTCACAAACAGCTGGGGCCCCCGGCGGGGAATTTCGCTCACTTCCTTGAGGAACACCTTGAACGTGGCATTGGCCCGGTAGTTGTCATTGGGGAGCTGATCTCGCCGGGGAAGTTCCGCTTCCACCTCTGGCCGCCCCAAACCGCTGCTGACCGCCATGATCACGCTCTGCCGCTCGAATCGGATCACTCGGGCGGTGAGCACCGGATCTTCGAGGTCGGCAAATTCCTCTTGGATCATGCGCCGCTGCTGATCCCGAAGCTTTTGGGCCAGCACCTGCTTGGTGGTGGAGGCAGCCATGCGGCCAAAGTCGTCTTTTTCGGGAGTGACATCAAGAACGACAGTGTCGCCAATTTGGGCATCTTCAGCGACTTGTAAGACCTCATCTATGGCGATTTGATGATCTTCGCTTTCTACTTCTTCAACGATGATTTTACTGGCCAAGACGCGATAACCCTCTTCCTCAAGATCGAGGGCAACATCGAAGTTGGAAAAGTATTCCTCATCAAAGGGATCCTCACTGATTCCCAGATAGAGAGTGCGTCGATAGCGCTCGTAGCCCTTCAATAGAGCTTCGCGCAGTGCAGCCTCAACCACCTGGGGAGGGAGTTTCTTCTCCTCGCTGATGTCTTCGATCAGGTTGTTGAGGCCGGGAAGCAAAACAAGGGCCATGGCATGGAAGGGAAAGGGTGAAAGAAAATCGCAAGGAGCGGATTAGGGCTCCTGAGTGGCGCTCAGGCGGACCTCGATCACAGCGTCCCGCGGGAGCCTGAGGGTGCGTCCACGCACGTTGATCGACAGAGTGTCCTCTGTGCGGCCCAAAAGAAGTCCGCTTTTACTGAGGACCTTCTCCTCAGAGCGGAGCTTCACCTCCACGGGGAAGCCCCGGAAGCTGGTGAAGTCTCTGTCGGTCTCCAGCAGGTCGCCCAGGCCGGGGCTGCTCACCTCCAGCACATAGGCCGACTCCAGGAGCTCGGCCTCCTCAAGGGCCTCCCCGAGCGGGCCGCTGAGGGCTGCGCAGGCCTCCAGGGTGACATCCCCACCATCGCTCTGCTCCACCACCACCTGCACCGTCATCGGGATGAGGTGGGAAAGAAGATGCACCTCCTTCACGGTGAGGCCCGCCGGTTCGGCCACCTGGCGGGCCAGCGCGGTGATGGGTGGGATCAGCGGATGGGCCAAGGGAGATCAGCGGCGGGAGCCGCCGGACCCTTGAGGAAACCTCCGCCATCGCCAGGAATGCCAGAGGGAGCATCCATGGGCTGGGGATGTGCCCGGCGGGCACGGTTTCTACCCTAAGGGATGCCCATCTGACCTAAGGGGAGCCCGTTGGCTCACTGGCCCCTCCCGGCGTGGCCGAGAAATCAAAACTGGGTGCTTCAGCGTAGTAATCGCTGCTGCTCACCTCGCCCCGCAGGTTGGGATCTTGGTTGATGCATTGGGCGCATTGCTCTGAGGTGCGTAGGTATTGGCAGACCCTGGCCCAGAGCTTGGCGCGCGTGCCGGGAGCGCCTTGGCTGAAATACACCAAATCCGTGCCCCCAGCCATGCCCTGAATTTCGACAGTGCAGAGGGTGCAGCGCCGACGCGTACCAGGGGGGATCGAGGACATGGCCGGCGAAACTCTCGCAGAAACTTAGGTTGACGCGTGGCCTTGAGAGGAAAGATCGGCAGATCTGATGAACAACCCTCAACACAGAGCCGTCACAGGCGGCCCGGGTCGGGAGCGAGGGGCTATCTGACTCTGGAACCGGATGGGGAAATCCGGCACCGGCGGAGGGCCTGCACCTCGATGGAGGCCACCTAACTTCGTTGCATCGTGAGTGGAGACTTCCCTCCCTGAAACGCCTTTTTCGCCGGCTGGGTTCCCTGCTTCTGCCTCTGCTGTTGGTGCCCATCCTTTGCCTGGGGCCCTGGTCCCTTCCCGCCGAGGCTGTGCCGATTCAGGCCCCCGGTTCACCCTCTCCGATCGCTTCTGCCGCCGAGCTGGAGGCCCCAGCGGCCCCATTGGCGTCCGAGCGCGGCGCTGCCTTGGCCGCCCTGGCTGCCACGGCCAGCCCCCACAGTTTTGTGGCCAACGCAGTGCGTCGGGCCGGGCCGGCGGTGGTGCGGATCGACACCGAGCGCAACGTGGAGCGCCAGGCCTTTGATCCAGCGCTGTTGGATCCGCTGCTGAGGGATCTCTTTGGCGATCCTTCCGGCAGCATGCGGGAGCGGGGCCAGGGCTCCGGGGTGGTGATTGACGCGGACAAGGGGCTGGTGCTCACCAATGCCCACGTGGTCGATCAGGTCGATTCGGTGGAGGTGACCCTGGCCGATGGACGGCAACTGGACGGCACGGTCGTGGGCAGTGATCGGGTCACCGATCTGGCCCTGGTTCGCATCCCGAGCAAGGGCAAGCTCACCGCTGCTCGGCTGGGGGATTCGGAAGCTCTGGAGGTGGGCGACTGGGCCATTGCCCTGGGCAGCCCCTACGGACTGGAGCGCACGGTGACCCTGGGCATCGTGAGCAGCTTGCATCGGGACATCAACAGCTTGGGATTTGCCGACAAACGGCTGGATCTCATCCAAACCGATGCGGCCATCAACCCTGGCAACTCCGGGGGAGCCCTGATCAATGCCAATGGCGAGGTGATCGGCATCAACACCTTGGTGCGGTCTGGCCCGGGGGCGGGCTTGGGCTTTGCGATCCCGATCAATCTGGCCCGCCGGGTGGCGGATCAGCTCGCCTCAGGGGGCACCGTGGTGCACCCCTACCTCGGCCTGCAGCTCGTACCCCTCACCGCCAGGGTGGCTCGGGATAACAACCGGGATCCCGATGCCCTCGTGAAACTGCCCGAGCGGGATGGGGCCCTGGTGCAAAAAGTGCTCCCCGAAAGTCCAGCTGAGACTTCGGGCCTCAAGCGGGGGGATTTGGTGGTGGAGATCGGCGGCCAGGCCGTGCGCAATCCATCCACCTTGCTCCAGCAGGTGGAGAAGGCCCAGGTGGGCCAGCCCCTCTCCCTCAAGGTGGTGCGCGGACAACGGGAGCTGCAGCTGTCCATCAAGCCCGCCCCACTGCCAGCGCCAACGAGCTGAGCCCAGCGCTTTGCTACGTTCGCGCCCCAGTTCCCCGCTTCTTGCCATGACGGATCTTCAGACCCAGATGAAGCAAGCCGTGG
>JBIIJA010000255.1:0-4086 GCA_044234195.1 Cyanobium sp.
CACCAAGCGGTTGTCGCCTTTGTAGATGCCAAAATTTTCCAAATGGAGGTCGCCACAGATCCAGGCTGTGGGAGTCGCGTCCAGGGCTGACCCGTACTGGGGCCAGTCCTCTTAGAACAAGTGGCACGTCCCACGGAAAAAGGCGAAGGGATCCTTGGCCATGGCCGTGTATTTCATGGCCAGGCGCTTCGAGTCGCGGCCTTGGTTGAAGCTCCTGAGGCGTTGGGGAATAGAGGCCATGGCTTGATCTGATGTGGAATCCGTCTTCACGATCCGTGCGGGGCGAGATCGCTGGAGCGCTAGGGGGCTGGGGCTGGCCACTTCAAGCATGATGGCCTGCGGATCGAAGCAGGACGGTTTGACCCTTCCCCCATCACCCAAACCCACTGGCGCTGAACACCTCCCTGAGGTGGCCGGTGGGGAACACCGTCTGATGGTGTCCTACGGGCTCGGGGATGCGGGTACGGGTATGGCGGCGTCCCTGATTGGCTTCTACCTCTTCGTGTTTTACACCTCAGCCGCCGGCCTTCCCCCCGTGATGGCTGGAACGGTGCTGATGCTGGCCCGCATTTGGGACGCCATCAACGACCCCGTCGTCGGTTGGCTCAGCGATCGCACCCGCCATCCTTCCGGCCCGCGCCTCCCCTGGATGGTGTGGAGCGCCATCCCCCTCGGTGCCGCCATGGCGGCGATGTGGTGGCTCCCGCCGGGCAGTCTCTGGGTGAAGTTCACGTTTTTCGTGGCCATCTCCGTGGTGGCCAACAGCCTCTACACCTGCGTCAACTTGCCGTACACGGCCTTGATGGCGGAGCTCACCAGCAGCACCACCCTGCGCACCCGCCTCAACCGTGCCCGCTTCACCGGCTCGATCATCGCGGGGCTGGTGGGCATCGTGCTGGGAGGCCTGCTCCTGCGCGACCACTCCGATCCGGCGAGCTACTGGCGCCTGGGCCTCCTCTCGGGCCTGATCATCAGCGTCAGCACCCTGGCCTGCTGCTGGGGCATCGCCCCCGCCGCCCGCCACGCCCAACAACCCACCCCAAGCCGCGGCTCCACCCGCCGGTTACTGGGCAGGATCGGAGAGAACGGCCGCTTCATCAGGGTGTTGGGGCTCTACCTGTTGCTGTGGTGTGCCCTGCAGCTCATGCAGACGGCTGCTCTGATCTTTCTGCCCGTGGTGATGCGGTTGCCGGAGAGCTGGAGCAACTGGATCCTGCTGCCGTTCCAGCTCAGCACCCTGGCCGGCCTTCAGCTCTGGACCCTGGTGAGCCACCGCCAGGGGCGGCTGCGGGCCTTGGCTTGGGGGGCTGGCTTCTGGGTGAGCGGGTGCTTGGCGGCCATGCTCCTGGTGCCCCTCGACGCCAAGCTCAGCCCCCTGGCCACGCTCCCCAACCAGATCCGCCTGGCGGCGCTGGTAGCGGCGATCCTGGTGGTGGGCCTGGGCGCCTCCACGGCCTACCTCATCCCCTGGTCGCTCCTGCCCGACGCCATCGACGTGGATCCAGAAAAGCCCGCGGGCCTCTTCAGCGCCTTCATGGTGTTCGTGCAGAAGCTCTGCATCAGCCTGGTGCTCTTTGGCTTCGGCAGCCTGATGACGCTGAGCGGCTACGTCCCCGCCATGGGCACCGCCCAACCCCAGACGGCCCTGGTGGCCATCAGGCTGTGCATGGGCCTGATCCCTGCCTTGTTGGTGGTGCTGGGGCTGGTGGTCATGCGCCACTGGCCCCGGGGCGCCCAACGGCAACTGGCGATCGAGCAACCATGACAGAAGAGGGGCCATGACATCGACAAGGCGGCGCTCAACCTGGGTGGCTCCCCGCTGGTTCACCCGCTTGGGCACCAGCATCATGTTGGGGGGGCAGGCGGTGAGCGGCATTGTGCAGGGCCGCATCCACCCGGGAGATCTGTTGGCGGAGCTCCTGGAGGCTGGCCCCGGCAGTGTGCTGATCGTGGTGATCACTGGGCTGGCGGCCGGCACGGTGTTCAACATCCAAGTGGCCGCTGAGCTCTCTCGCCAGGGGGCGAATGCCGCCGTGGGGGGCCTGCTGTCCCTTGGCCTCTCCCGGGAGATCGCCCCCCTGCTCACGGCCATGCTGCTCACGGGCAAGGTGGCAACGGCCTACGCGGCCCAGCTCGGCACGATGAAAGTGACCGAGCAGATCGACGCGATCACCATGCTGCGCACCGACCCGGTGGACTACCTCGTGGTGCCAAGGCTCCTGGCGCTGATCATCATGTCGCCCGTGCAGTGCCTGCTGTTTTTTTGGATGGCTCTGTGGTCGGGGCAGATGAGCAGCACCCTGCTTTACAGCATTCCTCCGAGTGTCTTCTGGACCTCCGTGCGCACCTGGATGGAACCGGATGATGTGCCCTCGATGCTCCTGAAATCCGTCGTATTCGGATTGATCATCGCTGTCTTGGCCTGCGGTTGGGGCCTCACCACCAAGGGGGGGCCCAAGGAAGTGGGCACCAGCACCACTGGTGCGGTGGTCATGATTCTGGTGGCTGTGGCACTGGCGGATGTGGTCCTCACCCAGATCCTCTTTGGCGCCTGAAGGCTCGCCACAAGGGCCAGAATCCACCCTGTCTCCAGACGTCTATGGCGATCTCCCCCCCAGTCGATGCCCAACCCGCTGGTGGCGACGCCATCACCCTGGCGCCCAGATTCTGGGTGCCCCTGGGATTGACCTTGCTGGCTGCCCTGGTGCTGGCCAGCACACCCCGCTGGAGTGGGGCCCCATGGTTGGGCCTCACCATGCTGGCTTTTGCCTCCTTCCTCTTGGTGCAGACCGCTGTGCTGCGGCTTTGTTTCAGTGAGGATGCCCTGCTCGTGCTGCGGGCCGGCAAGGAAATTCGCCGCTTCCCCTACAACGAATGGCTCGCCTGGCGCGTCTTCTCCCCAGCCCTGCCGGTGCTGTTCTATTTCCGTGAGCAGGGCAGCCCCCATCTTCTGCCCGTGTTGTTTGATGCCACCGCCCTCCGCGCCCAGCTGGAGCAACGGGTGCCCCTTGCCGCCCCCCCTAGGCCATGAGCAACGACCCCAACGTCACCCCCACCCCCCTGCCTCCTGAGGAGACAGGCCCCAGCACCCAGGTGGAACCGTCCAAGCCCCAGCCAGATCCAGGCGGCGGAAGCCCCCCAGATGTTCGCCCCGACACCCTGGGGGCCCAAGAGCTGTTTGCATTGGCCCTGCAGGAGCTTCAGCAGAAGAGGTCCACGCTGAAGGGCGAGATTCAGGCCCTAGAACAGCGAAAAGATCAGCTCACTGCAGAGATCAACCGCAGCTTCACGGGCCAATCGGAGGAGATTGCCAAGCGAGTGCGGGGGTTCCAGGACTTTTTGGTGGGCGCCCTCCAGGATCTGGCGGCGTCGGCGGAGCAGGCCCAGCTGGTCAGCGTCCCCCTCCAGGTCCAGCCCTCCAGCTTGGATCAACAACAGGCCGCCCAGACTGCCGCTCCCCAGGCCGCACCAGCCGCCGCGGGCCTCTTCAGCGAAGATGAGGAGGTGATCCGCGACTGGCTGGCCAGCTTTCAGGGGCAGCCCGACTTTTCTGCCGATCCCTGGCGCCTGCGCCGGACCTTGGATGCGGAGGGAACAGCCCTGTTGGAGGACTGGTTTCTCCAACAGGGGGGCCGGGGAGCCCAACCCAGCCGGGGCACCCGTCACCGCAACGTGGTGGTTGCCTCCGCGGCCATCGCCATCCTGGGGGATCTTTACGGGGAGCGCTTTCAAACCCTGGTGATGGCCAGCCGCCCGGAACGACTTGGGGAATGGCGTCGGGGCCTCCAGGATTGTCTGGGGCTGAGCCGGGAGGATTTCGGACCCAACAGCGGCATTGTGCTCTTCGAGCGGCCCGAAGCCCTCGTGGAACGGGCGGATCGCCTGGAAGAGCAAAACGAGCTGCCCTTCATCGTGATCGATGCGGCGGAACGGGCCATTGAGATCCCCATCCTTCAATTTCCTCTCTGGCTGGCCTTTGCCGGCACCCCCATCGAGATCGCTGCCGAGGATGACCTCTACTAACCCTCTTGCCGCCATGCTGCTGCCCCTGGCCCTCCTGCTCGCGGGCTACCTGCTCGGCTCCAT
>JBIIJA010000257.1:0-4072 GCA_044234195.1 Cyanobium sp.
TTTGCCCACGCCAGCTCCGCCGAAGAGGCCCACCTTGCCGCCCTGGCGGTAGGGGGCGAGGAGATCGATCACCTTGATGCCGGTCTCAAACACCTTGGGCTTGGTTTCGAGCTCGGTGAGCTTGGGCGCCTCCCGGTGGATCGGAGCAGTGAGGGTAGAAGTGACGGGGCCCTGCTCATCCACAGGCTCGCCGAGCACGTTGAAAATGCGACCCAGGGTGGCTTCGCCCACGGGAACGGAGATGGCGGCGCCGGTGTCCAGGGCTTCCATGCCCCGCACCAAGCCATCGGTGCTGCTCATGGCCACGGCACGAACGCGGCGATCCCCCAACAGTTGCTGCACCTCGGCCGTCAAAACAATGTCCTGTCCTGCAGCGTTCGTGCCCTTGATCTGAAGAGCGTTGTAAATCCTCGGGAGCTTGCCAGCAGGGAATTCCACATCGAGCACCGGCCCGATCACCTGCTTAACGATGCCTGTGGTGCCGGAGGCGGCGGGAGCAGCAGCTGCCATAAAAAAGGGAATGGGCGGGAGGGGATAGCGGATCTCCAGACCCGCTGAAGCGGCGCAACCTTACCACCGCGGCCGGCCCCTTGGCGGCAAACACCTTCGGCTCAGACAACAAGTTCAGAAGCACCGGCGAAAAGTTCGGTCACCCGCACACAGGCGGGGTACCGAGCGAGACGGGCTGGGGCATAGGTTGGCACTCGTGAGGGGTGAGTGCCAGGTTTGCTTCTAGGCCTGGATCCGCCCCTTCCGCAATGACTGTCGTTTCATCTCTCCCATCCACCCATGGCAGCTGTTTCCCTCAGCGTCAGCACGGTCAAGCCCCTTGGCGACCGCATTTTCATCAAGGTGTCTGAATCCGAAGAGCGCACGGCTGGCGGCATCCTTTTGCCAGATACGGCCAAGGAAAAGCCCCAGGTCGGTGAGGTTGTCCAGGTGGGTCCTGGCAAGCGCAACGACGATGGCTCCCGCCAGGCTCCCGAGGTGAGCATTGGCGATCGCGTTCTCTACAGCAAGTACGCCGGCACCGACATCAAGCTCGGAACCGATGAGTATGTGCTCCTCTCCGAGAAGGACATTCTCGCCATTGTGAGCTGAGCTTTTTCTCTTCCCATCCACCCAAGACAACCATTAAACCCATGGCTAAGCGCATTATTTACAACGAACAGGCTCGCCGCGCTCTCGAGCGGGGTATCGACATCCTGGCCGAATCCGTTGCTGTCACCCTTGGTCCGAAGGGCCGCAACGTTGTTCTGGAGAAAAAGTTTGGCGCTCCTCAAATCATTAACGATGGCGTCACCATCGCCAAAGAGATCGAGCTCGAAGATCACATCGAGAACACTGGCGTCGCTCTGATCCGTCAAGCGGCTAGCAAAACCAATGACGCTGCAGGAGACGGCACCACCACCGCCACTGTCCTTGCCCATGCCATGGTGAAAGCTGGCCTGCGCAACGTGGCAGCTGGCGCCAATGCCATCACGTTGAAGCGCGGCATCGACAAGGCCACCGATTTTCTGGTGAGCAAAATTGAAGAGCACGCTCAGCCCATTAGCGACAGCAATGCCATTGCCCAGGTGGGCACCATCTCCGCCGGCAACGACGAAGAGGTGGGGCGCATGATCGCTGATGCGATGGACAAGGTGGGCAAGGAAGGGGTGATCTCTCTTGAAGAAGGCAAGTCAATGACCACCGAACTGGAGGTCACTGAGGGGATGCGCTTCGACAAGGGTTACATTTCCCCTTATTTCGCCACCGACACCGAGCGGATGGAGGCGGTGCTGGATGAGCCCTACATCCTCATCACCGACAAAAAGATCGCCCTGGTGCAAGACCTGGTGCCCGTGCTGGAGCAAATCGCCCGCACCGGCAAGCCTCTGCTGATCATCGCTGAGGACATCGAGAAGGAAGCCCTCGCCACCCTGGTGGTGAACCGTCTGCGCGGGGTGCTGAATGTGGCCGCTGTGAAGGCCCCTGGCTTCGGCGACCGCCGCAAGGCCATGCTCGAAGACATCGCTGTGCTCACCAACGGCCAGCTGATCACCGAAGACGCCGGCCTCAAGCTGGAGAACGCCAAGATCGATTCCCTCGGCACCGCCCGTCGGATCACGATCAACAAGGACACCACCACCATCGTGGCGGAAGGCAACGAGGCTGCGGTCAAGGCCCGTTGCGAGCAGATCCGTTCCCAAATGGAGGAAACCGATTCCTCCTACGACAAGGAAAAGCTGCAGGAGCGCCTGGCCAAGCTCAGCGGTGGTGTCGCTGTGGTGAAAGTGGGTGCGGCCACAGAAACTGAGATGAAGGACAAGAAGCTCCGGCTTGAAGATGCCATCAACGCCACCAAAGCGGCCGTTGAGGAAGGCATCGTCCCCGGTGGTGGCACCACCCTGGCCCACTTGGGCCCTGTGCTCGAAGAGTGGGCCGCCGCAAACCTCTCCGGAGAGGAACTGATCGGCGCCCAGATCGTTGCCACCTCCCTCAACGCTCCCCTGAAGCGCATCGCTGAAAACGCTGGCGCCAACGGGGCTGTGATTGCCGAACACGTGCGCAACAAGCCCTTCAACGAGGGCTACAACGCCGCCACTGGCGAATACGTCGACATGCTGGCTGCGGGCATCGTGGATCCCGCCAAGGTGACCCGCTCTGGCCTGCAGAACGCTGCTTCCATCGCCGGCATGGTGCTCACCACCGAGTGCATCGTGGCAGATATGCCCGAGAAGAAAGAAGCTGCTCCCGCAGGCGGTGGCGGCATGGGCGGCGGCGACTTCGACTACTGATCGCCAAGCCGATCGGTTGTCTGAACCTGACTCACAGCTTCCATGAGGAGGGCGCAAGCCCTCCTTTTTTCTTGTCAGGTTGGTCCTGGTGCCTCTGCCACCGGTGACGGTGGCGCAGCGTTCCAACAGGCCAGGGCCGGCAAGCCCCGATAATCACTCAGCACGTTGAGGGTGGCCGTATCTAGCAAGAAATGGCTCCCAGCCGAAGAGGGAAGGCCTAACCACCGGGCTACCAAGACCCGCAGCAGGTGACCGTGGGCAACGACAAACACGGGCCCAGGCCCCTCCCGCAACCGGCCGATCACCCGATCCACCCTGGCCCCCACCTGATCTGGGCACTCTCCCTGGGGGCACCCATCACGAAACACCATCCAGCCCGGCGCACCGCGATCGATCTCGGCGCTGGTCAATCCCTCGTAGGCGCCGTAGGTCCACTCCACCAGATCATGGTCCAAGGCCATCTGGTCTGCGAAACCTGCCAGCTCGCAGGTGCGCCGTGCCCGCGACAACGGACTCGTGAACACACGGGCGAAGGGCAAGGACCTCAACAACTGCGCCAACGCCCTGGCAGCCGCCTCCCCCGCTGGCGTGAGAGGGATATCGGTGGCGCCAGTGTGCTGGCCAGAGAGGCTCCAGGCCGTTTCGCCATGGCGCACCAGCATGACATCAGAAGCCTTCAGGGTCAGGGAGGGCACGGGGGTCAGGGCCCAGAACGCTGTTGCCGACTGGAAATTGGGTTGGATCTCAAACCCTAGCGGCGGCAGTGGCGATTGTTAAAAGACTGCTAAAGGCCCGCCCTCAGGTCGGCTTGGTGATCACCGCCACCTAGCATGGGACAACTCTCATTCATGGCTACCAGCCGCAGAAATTTCACCTTCAAGATAAACAACACATGACAACTCTCCAGCCTCAATCTTGGAAAGCCAAATTGGCCGAACAAATCCCCCCCCAGATGGCGGAGGAAATCGATACCTTCGAAAATCAAATGGCATTGCGTTGCCAGGGGAAGATTGAGGATAAAGTCTTTGCTGAGCTCCGCCTACGTCGTGGAGCCTACGGCCAGCGATACGACAATGGCTTCCGCCATGACGGCCAACAAACGCAGGAAATTGCCTTCCCTCACCCCGATCTCACCAAAGGTCCGGAGACCAAATGGGAAGCTCCAGGAATGCAGCGCATCAAAGTGCCCTATGGCGGCTTAACAGCAGCCCAAATGGAAGTGTTGGCCGATATCGCCGAGGAATATTCCGACAATATTCTCCATGTCACCACTCGGCAAGATTTCCAGCTTC
>JBIIJA010000256.1:0-4072 GCA_044234195.1 Cyanobium sp.
CAGAAAAGGCTTGGGACCTCAGAAAAGGCTTGGGATCCTGATCCCGCCGATGTTGCAGGGGAATCGGGGCGCCTTGAGCCTGGGGATCGGCTGGATCCAGCCGGGCCGTGGCCTCGAGTGCCTGCCGGAGACGCCGGGCCGCATGGAGGGGCATGTCCCTGGGGACGCTGATGCGATCCCGCAGGTGGCGAAGCCCCGCCGCAGTGCCAGCAGGCGGGATGGCCATTCCGCCTGAGGGGCCCTCCCCCTCCCTGCCCCCAACCAGGGTCGTGAGAGCACAGCGCAGGGCGGGGTCGATCAACTCCGGGGACAGGGGGTTGCGTTCCACAAGGGTGTGGCGATGCTTGAGGACGCTCGCCAAGGCCACCAGCGCCGAATCCCTGGGCTCAAGCTGGGAGGTTTCCGGATCGGGCTGGGCGATGGGCCAAGGCCCTTGATCAATCCGAGCCGCCAGCGCCCGTTGGCCCTCCTCCCCGTTGGGATAGCAGCCGCCCATCTGGGGTGGCAGGTCATGGGCGTGGGTGTGGAAATCGCTCTGGGTGCCCAGGTAGGTGGGGCGGTGCTCCAGGGCCCCAAACCAGCGATCAATGGCCGGGTGCTCCTGGCGCAGGAGGAAGCCCTTGTAATAGCTGAGGGAGGCATTCATCCGCTCCAAGTAGGGCACAAACACCAGATCAGCGGTGGTGAAGGGGGCGCCCAGGAGAAACGGGCCGCCGCTGCCCTCCAGGGCCTGTTCCATGAAGCGGGCCACCCGTTGGAACTGGGCTCGGGCCCGGCTCTCGGAGGCGCCATTGTGGGGCTGGCAGAGCCACTCACACCAGGCGCGAAAAAGGATCCGCTCCAGCTGCCGCAGAGGCACCACCTGGGGGTCGCCCATGGAGGCGCCCAGGGGGCCAAAGGCCTGCTCCAGGGCCTCCAGGATGCGATCGCTTTCCGTGATCAGCCGACCATCCACCTCCAAGGCCGGCAGCATCCCGGAGGGCACCCTCTGGCGATACCAGGCTTCTTTCTCCCCGTAGCAAAACATCGTCACCTTGCGGATGCGATAGGGAATCTGCCGTTCCTCCAGCCACAACCAAACTTTCTGGCAATAGGGACACCAGGCGTGGTGATCGCGGTAGAGGGTCACCCGCACGGCCGCTTCCCCCTGGCCAAAGAGCCGCAGGGTGGCCTGGGCATTGGTGGATCCGTTCACCCGATCGGGATCAGGGGGGATGCGACCCTCAAGATCTTCCCAGCTGAGGGACATAAAGCGCTGACAAGCGAGAGACATCTTGACAGCCATAGGTGGGCTGAGGAGGCGCAATGGGCTCAGGAAGGCGAAATGAAGGCCGCGAGCAAAACGCAACATCAGGCAAGGCCAGTGAATATGAAGAATTACTGATGTAATGTCCTCAGCTGAGATGAAAGCTCAGGGGAATTGATAATCTATGCGTCAAAGCCCTTGCTTTGATCACTCTTGTGGATTGACGGCAGGCAGTTTTTAACTATAGCACCGCAGAAAATATCCATGTGATTTGCCTTGATGGCTCCTCCAGCATCGGCCGCAAACAGAAAGCCATCGTGAACGATGGACTGACCGGTTAGAAGTTGCAAGCGCCGGCCTCTGAGGCTGGGGATAAAGATAACTGAATCATATGGAATCGTAGCTTTGTCTACAGCCACACTTCGAAAAAGAACGAGTCGAAAGCCATTCACACCATCTCCCCAGCTGCCTGTAGCAAGAGCAAAATACGATTTACCCGTGGAAACAATCCATGGTTTTTGGCTGGGATTAACGGAGAGAACCTGAGCACAATTGACTTGAGAATCAGGCTTAGTGCCTGCAAAGTTAATGGTAAGGAGTTTCGACAGACCGCACTGATCACGCGGCTTCCATCCAACCAGCTGCTGCACGCTGGATGACATGGTGACAACACACCTAAGTCGGACCAAAAAAAACCGCTCTCCAGAAAAAGAGAGCGGGCAAGATTGGGGATTTGAGTGTGGATGCAATCGGAGCGGCGGGATTTGAACCCACGACCCCCACTACCCCAAAGTGGTGCGCTACCAAGCTGCGCTACGCCCCGGCCAACTGAAGGTATCACAGTGGGCTGGGGGGTTGGCGATGGCGGCCCAACCGCTTCAGCAGCCGTTGCGTGAGGCGGTCACGGCCCATGGCGGCATACCCCCTGATCCCTTCTTGGCGCGCCAGCTGGCGCAAGCCAGCCAGGGTGAGGGAAGCAAGGCGAAGCTCAGGCACCCGCTGCCAGGCCTGGGTGGTGACCGGAAGGTCAGAGCCCTCCCGACCTTCCCGAAAGCCAAACAGAGCGCCACCTGCCATCCACTCCGGCACCAAGACAAACAACACCGCCAGAAGGCCGTACAGCTCAACCAGTCCCCTCGGCAAGGGGTGCAGCCGCCGTAAATCCTCCTCGGGAGGGGATGGGTCATGCTCCGCGAGTGGATCCCTCATGCCGCTTCCGTTACACCTCTTCGCTTCGCAGACACGTGATCGTCTGGGGCAAGCGCTCAACGGTGAGCTCGTCTCCCCGCAGGATCAACCGCAAATCGTCGTTGCGGTAGATCAGGGCCGGGGTCTCACTGGCCTCCCGGAACAGGGTGGTGCGAGAGCCCCCACTGATCAGGGCCGCCTGCGAGGCATTGCGCTCCAGCACCACCGCCCCCCTCTCAGAACAGAGGTAGCGATCTTTGGTGTCGTAGTCCTCCCACCAAGGTGAAGTCATCGCCAGGGCGCCCTGGAGAGGAAGTGCCCTGGAACCATCCACTCCAGAGGGGACACCCAGAGCCAGACCCAGCAGGAGGGGGATGAAGGCCATGGCCAAGGTTCAGGACAGGCGTATGGGGGCATTGTCCCCCCGCAACACACAGTGGGGAAGGGTCCAGTCGTAGGACTGCCAAACGGTGGCGGGCAACAGATAGGCCGAGCCTTCAAAGGAACCCAGCCTCACACCCGAGGGCTGGGCGGAGCAGTAGGGACGGCTGCCGGGCTTGGCCAGATATTGCTGGTGGTAGGGCTCAGCAAAATACAGGGGTTTGCCGCTGCTGATCTCCGTGGTGATCGGGCCGTAGCCCGCCCCTTCGAGCAGCGCGCCATAGGCCTGGCGACTGGCGACCGCCAGGGCCAGATCCGTCGGGTCGTCGCAAAACATCGCTGACCGATATTGGCTTCCCCGGTCATTCCCCTGGCGGTCGCCCTGGGTGGGGTCATGGCATTCCCAGAACAGCTTGAGCAGATCGCTCAGCCCCACCTGGGCGCGGTCCCAGACCACACGCACCACCTCCGCATGGCCCGTGCGCCCTGAGCACACCTGCTGGTAGGTGGGATCGCTCACCGTTCCACCGGCATAGCCCACGGCCGTGGTGACCACGCCAGGCAACCGCCAGAATCCCTTCTCCGCACCCCAGAAGCAGCCGCAGCCAAAGAGCACCTCCCCCTGACCGGGCTGCACCGCAGCCGCGATCGGCGTGCCCAAGACCACATGGTCCAGTGTGGCGGCCTGCAGCGTGGGGGACTGGGAAGAAGAAAAGAGATCAAACACCCTTCAGTGGACCACTGCCGTGAGCCTAGGGGCAGCGTCAGGCCTCCTGCTTCGGCACGAAGGCAATGTGGTTGAGC
Source organism: Cyanobium sp. (assembly GCA_044234195.1). GTDB lineage: Bacteria > Cyanobacteriota > Cyanobacteriia > PCC-6307 > Cyanobiaceae > Cyanobium. Next base: position 3,620 of record JBIIJA010000256.1, read on the forward strand.
AGGGTGGTGGTGAAGGCGAAGAGAAGGAACGGGAGGGAAAGCACCAAAATCAGCCCCACGCCCACCAGGGCAAAGATGGGTTTGCTCGCGCCCATCAAGGCCAGGCCTGCGGCCAGACTGACAAAGATGACCACCATCCAGATCAGGATTTGGCCGTAGATGTCTCCGAAAGTGAGCGTGCAGCGCACGTCATAGGACTGATTCAAGGCCGATGCGGGGGGGGAAGTGGGGGTGGAAGCCATGGCGGAAAGAAGGGGCGCCCCTCAGACGTGCGGAACCGGTCTTCAGCTAAGCGGGCTTCACCAGCCTCTGGCTGGTCTCTCAACAACAATTGAGGGCCAGCCGCTGGAGGGCACCGCTCAGGCGGTTTGGAGCCGTTCCGCCTGCTCCCGTTCCCACAGGCGCCGATAGATGCCCGGCACTTCCACCAGATCCTGATGGTGGCCCTCCTGA
>JBIIJA010000258.1:0-4069 GCA_044234195.1 Cyanobium sp.
ACTTCCCACCGGAAGCCTTGCAATCCGACTGCTTTCGTCCCTCCAACCACCGCACGGTTTGCGGTTGGAAAGGAGAAGCCCATTACTACGATGTGGTCGTCGATGGCCAGGTGAACGCCAACGCCGCCTGGTATTACCCAGAACCCAAAACCGCCGCAGCTGAGATCAAGGGCCGGGTGGCCTTCTGGAAGGGGGTGAAAGTGTCCCAGGGGTGAGCTTGTGGGGCTCCAGCCAGGTTTTTCCCCTCCCGCTGAACTGGCGGGCTCGTCCAGGACCCAATCACTTCGAGCGGCAGGGGGAGACTGCTTAATACCGGGCAGGAGTTCAAAGTTGGGGGACAACGGCACCAGCGCACCCTGCAACGCCTGGACCATGCCCAATCCCCCCCAATGTGGCTTCCCCTCTGGCTTGCTGGCCTGGGAGCCCTTGCTGCAGGTCAGTGTGGAATGGCTGAACCCTACAACAAAGCGTTCGCCATGATCAGGCGTCAATACATTGCTAAAAAAGTCATTCACTTTGCTTTTTTGCCATCCAGGCGGATGACCAAGAGTCAAAGAATAGCCGGGCGGAGATGGCCCACACCATATCTGGATGAACCGGCCAGCTGGTGCTGCCACCGGGGACGCCAAGCGCAACTCGAAAGCTCACATCTGATCGGGGACAACGTCATCCTGCAGACTGCCCGTAGGCCATGTTCAAGATAGCTTGTCGTCGCAGGGAAGGATAATTGCCGTCGAAAACACTATCGAATCCCAGCAGAATGAAGAGCGATTGTCCATAGACACACTGCTGTCGCGAACATCACCTATCTTAGCCCAGTCACGTTACACAGAACATCCAGGATGATTGACACGGCGCTTGGACAGCATGTCCCCCCCACCCGACGCGCCCCAGGCCGAGCCATGTCTCTCGCCTGGCTTCAAATATTGCCTGGATGTTTCGCTCTCCCTAGCGTTTGTCTCCAGGTCTTTACCGCCGCAACTCTCCTCAACCTCCATGCGGCCTCCGCAGCCCCCACCTGCCAGCCACTGGGCGGGGGCTTTGATTGCAGGCCCCTGCGGTTGCCAGAGATTTCGCCCCAGCCTGAGGACCATCCATTGGCCCAACAGAACCCCACGGAAGCGAGCGGAGACATGGCCGATCGTGGCGAAGGCACCCAAGCGATTGGCGGCAATCCTGATTCCGAGCAGGTTCTGGAGGAAGAAGCCCAGGAGGGAAACAGTGAGGCCCTGGCCAAGCAAGCGCAAAACCCCATCGCCAGCCTGATCAGCTTTCCCATCCAGTGGAACAGCATCCCTGGCACCCAGTGGGCCCCCCGGGCGATCGACCCCACGGCCCAAGCCAACCGCACCTTCAACGTGTGGAATGTGCAACCGGTGGTGCCCTTTCCCCTGAACGACCATCTCACCCTGATCAGCCGCACGATCGTTCCGGTCATCCATCGCCCCCTGGCCGGGGAAACAGATGTGATCGGCATCGGTGACATCAACCCCAGCCTGTTTCTGGTGCCCCGGACCAATGGCAACCTGATGGTGGGCTTTGGCCCAACGATGGTGATTCCTTCCGCCACAGATGTGCAACTCAGCAGCCAACGCTGGAGCGCCGGCCCCGCTGGGGTGGCGGTCTACACGAAAGGGCCCTGGGTGGGTGGTGTGCTCGTCAATAACGTTTGGTCCTTTGCCGGCACAGGCGGACGCAACGTGAATGCGATGTTGATTCAACCCTTCCTCAACTACAACCTGCCCGCGGGTTGGTATCTCATCAGTTCTCCGATCATCACCGCCGATTGGACCGCCGCCAACCGCAAGGGTTGGACCATACCGATCGGTGGCGGCTTCGGTCGCCTCTTTGTGCTCGGCACCCAACCTTTCAACGCCTCCCTGCAGGCGTTCTGGAATGTGAGCAAACCCGAAGTGCTAGGCGATGAATTGTTGGGGGATGTCACCATCCGCCTGCAAGTGCAGGCGCTCTTCCCCACGGGCAGTTAAGGCTGAAGCGGCACAGCGCGAAACGGGTTTAATGTTGCGCCCTGTGCCTTTGAGCCATGAACCAGACCCTGCGCGGTGTTGCCTATGTGAGCGTGTGGGTGTTGTTGTGGGGCACGGCAGCCTCCCTGGCAGACACCGTGCTGCTGGGGCGCGGCGCCTACGAAGCGGGTACGGCGGGGCAGGCCGTCACCTTCGCCTCCTACGGAATCGCCTCGGTGGTGCTTGCCGTGCGCCTGGCTGGACGCTTTCTCAAACAAGACGAGGCCTGAGGTTCAGGCTCCCACGATGTTGAGACCACGGCGCACCTCCACCAAGGGCCGTGCGATCCAGGGCCCGCAATTTCAATGCAGATCGCGGATGGGCCCTATGGCAGACGCTCCCCGTTGCAAGCCATCCGCAAACGCAGGCGCATCCAGTTGATCCTTGCGTTTCGGTGCCACGCTGCCAGCCAGCGGATCGGCGATGCCCATCTGAACCTGCAACAGGGCCGGCAGGCCAATCAGCAGGGCATGGTCGGGAAAGAGCCCCAGGCTGAAGGCCAGAACCTGCAGCTCTCCATCGGGATCGGTGGCATATCCGCCGATCACATGGTGCACACCGTGCAGGGCAACGTAGTCGTAGGGCAACCCTTAGCGACTGCCAGGGAAGGGAAATCCGTTGTGTTGGTACTGGGCATGCAACGTCGCACCAAAGCTCTCGGCAGGCGCCACCTCCGCGGCCTCCACCCCCAGCTCCTCAGCGATGCGGTGCAACAGGGCCACCTTGGCCTCATCCAACCTGGGCTCAAGAAACGTCAGCAAAGTCAGCAACTGCATCACCTCCTGGCGGGTCCGCAGGCTCGGCAGGCTCACCGACAAGCCGCACGGCACCTTGGGCAAAGGGGAGGAGGGCCAGGGGGCGCCCACCAGCGCCGGAAACAGCTCCTCGAGCAGCGCCCGCTCCCGCGCCGTGGCCACCTCGCTGCCCTCTGCCGTGATCAGGGCTTCACAGGTGTTGGCCAGAGCTGTGCACTCTTCTGGGGTGAGAGTGGCGAGCTGATGGATCGACATGGCTGTGGACTGAGGTAGAGAACCAGAACCGCAACGACGGACTCATGGCCAACGTACCCTCGGCTGCCGAGCCAGCATCAGGTTTGGAGCAGCCAGCGCACCTGATCGACGGCCCTGCCACCGCCCCTGCAACCCTGGTGCTGGCCCATGGGGCCGGCGCGCCCATGGACAGCCCCTTCATGGCCGCCATCACTACAGGCCTGACCGAGCGAGGCTGGCGAGTGGTGCGCTTCGAGTTCCCCTACATGACCCGCCAGCGGGTCAGCGGTCGCAAGAGCGCCCCCGATGCCCTGCCGAAGCTCATGGAGTGTTTCCGCGCCATGGTGGCAGAGGCCGCAGGCCCGCCCCCCCTGTTCATCGGCGGAAAGTCGCTGGGCGGGCGGGTGGCCAGCCTGCTGGTGGATGAACTCGCCCCCAGGGGGGTGCGGGGCTGCCTCTGCCTCGGCTACCCCTTCCACCCCCCCGGCCGACCCAGCCAACTCCGCACCGACCACCTGGCCACCCTGACCACCCCCACCTTGATCCTCCAGGGGGAGCGGGACCCCTTTGGTCGGCGTGGGGAGGTGGACACCTACGACCTGTCGCCCCAGGTGCAGGTGGCGTGGATCCCCAACGGCGACCACAGCTTCAAACCCACCCGCAGCTCAGGTCGCAGCGAAACGGACAACTTGGGGGAGGCCATTCGGCAGACGGATGCATTCTGCCGGGCTCTGCTCTCCAGTCCGTAGCGAAGCCGAGGCGCCCACTTTCGCGGTCACGGTTGAGGGGTCTGGCGGATCAGAGCCACCCAGTCGCCACGGGTCCCCTCCGGGACGTCATCCCGCAGCCCTTGCCTCACCCTCACGACTAGGCCTGCGCAGATCAAAGGAGGATCGTGCGACCCTCGAAGTCGGTCCCGTTCAAGGCCTAAGAGTTCGCTGAAAAAACCGGGCGGTCCTGCGATGATGGATCAGCCGACGCAGATCTGATGCGAGGTCACCAGGAGCGCAACGGGTCCCTGTTCTCCTACGTCTCCATTGAGGAGCGAATCCC
>JBIIJA010000283.1:0-3743 GCA_044234195.1 Cyanobium sp.
GTTTTCCTCGATGTGCTGCTCAAGAATATTGATCAACTGAAAATAAAGAGAAAAGGCCCTGGCCGCTGCGATGCCATCGGCCAGATCCATCTCCCGAATCACCTGACTGATGGCCTCACTGTTCACCCCAGCACTATGGGGGGTGTGGCGCGTGGCTTCATCTTCAGGATCAAACCGGCCACTGAGGTCTTTGAGACGAATCAAACGGTCCACCTGGACGGGGGGGCACTCGCTGTGGAGAACCGAAAGCCATAGGTCCTCCACCAGCTCAAGCCGTTCCATCAGGAGCCGGGTGGTGTGGGGGGGAACTTCCACTCCCGGGCGGTGGGCGGTGGCGGGCTCCCGCATGGGCGGTGTGGCGGAGGCTGCAACCATGATCATCCCAAAGCGTGGGCGTGGTCTGTCACAAGCTCTGCCCAAAGGGCCCCATCTCGAGCCTCCATCGCCATGGCTTCCGTGGCAATGATGCGGTCGATGGGTTCCCCGGCACGGTGGCGATCCAGCCAGCGTAGTGATTCACTCCCCAACTCGATCACAGCTTGCAGCGGTTCCAGTGTGGCACCTAGATCCAAATTCTCCGCCAGCGGGGCCATGGCCGCCAATTCCTCCGCCAACCATTCCCTCGCCCCCAGTGGCTGTCCTGTCCGCCAATGGCACAGCGTGGCGTCCAGGCCGCTCTGGGCAGCGGCCCGATCGTTTTGATCCGCAAGCTGGGCCAATTCCGCTGGGGTGAGAGAGCTGGTTTGCAGCGGATCAAAGCGATGCGGTTCTCCCATCAGCAGGAGCAGCCTGAGTTCGGCCCAGGCCGTGATCGCTAGCAACACCCTGGGATCACTAATGAGATCACAGACTCGAATCTCCAGGCGGTTCAACGACTCGGGCCGACGTTCCCCGTTGGGGCGCACAGAGGTCCACAGATGGCGAACATTGAGCATGCTCCCCTGGGCCAACTGCTCCTCCATCCACGTCACATAATGCCCATGGCTCAGGAAGAGGGGCACCTCAGGCGGAGTGAGGGGAAACTGAAGCCAGCGCTGGGACTGGGCTCCGGTGGACTGCCCATCCAGGAACGGTGAACTGGCGCTCAGGGCCAGAAGCAAGGCCCCTTCGCAGCGGAGCAGCCTCAGCCCCGCGAAAAGCGGCTCCATGGCCTGCACCCCAAAATTGATGTGCACGCTGGCAGTGACCACCCTCGTGCCATACAGCCGCTCGATGGAGTCGTGATAAGGGTTATCCGGGTTAGAGCGCACAAAATGGCTGCTATCCCCGAGGCTCAAGGTGCTGCCGGGTAGGAGGGTGAGATCCCGCGAGGCGAGCCAGCTCCTGAGCTGTTGCCGTGGGGCCAGCAGGTAGGCCAGCTGCCGCCGGTAGTCTGCATCGGGGGGAGTGGTGTACTCCAGATTCCGATTGTCCGGTTCGGTCACGAACCCTTCGATGGCAGCCGCGGCTTCCGCGGCACAGCCCAATACGGTGCCATCGCGCCTCCCGGTGAACATCTCCACCTCAAAGCCTTTGGTGAGCAAGGGTCCGCTCATGGATTGTGGGGATGGGGCCGCCGTTGGAGGCAGGCCAGAGCCTTGAGCATGCCACGCGCCTTATTCAAGGTTTCCTGGTACTCCGTCTCAGGCTGGGAATCAGCCACGATGCCGGCACCAGCCTGCACTAGCACCCTCCAGCCGCCTTCGGGAGCGGGCAGCACCACCATGGAGCGGATGGTGATGGCTGTGTTCAACGCACCATTGAGATCGACGGCTCCATACACCCCCGCATAGGGACCTCGGGCATCGGGCTCCAGGTCGTGGATGAGCTGCATGGCACGAATCTTCGGGGCCCCGCTAACCGTTCCGGCAGGGAAGCAAGCCATCAGCAGATCCCACACATCATGGCTGGCTTCGAGTTCCCCCTCCACCTGGCTCACAATGTGCATCACGTGGGAATAGCGCTCGATCACCATCAATTCGGTGACCTCCACAGAACCAGGCAGGCAGACACGGCCCAAATCGTTCCGTCCTAGGTCCACCAACATCACATGCTCGGCCCGTTCCTTTGGATCGGCCAGCAGCTCCTTGGCCAAGGCCTCATCTTCCGCCCCATTGGCGCCCCGGGGCCGGGTGCCTGCAATCGGCCTGAGGGAGGCGCGGATGCCGCCATTGGCTTGGGGGTCGGCTTTCACCATCACCTCGGGACTGGAGCCAATGAGATACCAATCCCCGAAGTTGAAAAATGCCATGTAAGGAGAGGGATTCACCATGCGCAGGCTGCGATAGAGATCAAACGGATCGCGATCCACAGAGGTTTCAAGGCGCTGACTGAGCACCAGCTGAAACACATCTCCGGCGGCAATGTGTTCTCTGCCCAGTTCCACCACCTTCTCAAAGTCGCGTTGCTGCCAATTGCTGCGGGTGTTCAGCCCCAGGCTGGGATCCGCCGCCAGCACCTCGTGCCAGTCCAAGGGGGCGACATCAGCGGGCAGGGGCTCATGCATGCGAGCTTCGAGAAGGGCAATCCTCCCAGCGGCATGGGTCCAGGCTTGCTCGGGGTCAGCCCCGCTACTCAGGTCGGCATAGGCCACGGCGGTGATCTGCCGCTTCACTTGGTCAAACACCAGCAGGCTGTCGGCCAGAAGCCAACAGCCATCGGGGGGGGCGCCAGGAGCCGGATGATGCACCGGCACTGTGGGTTCGATCCAGTGGATCAGCTCGTAGCCCCAGCAGCCAAAGAGTTGGCCCACCGGCGGCAGGTGGGGCACGGGGGCCGGGCGAATCGGCGCCAGGCATTGACGGAGCAGCACAAAGGGATTGCCGGCGAGCTCGTCCAGCCGCCCATCCCGCCACTGACGCTCGGCCTGTTCGCCCCGGCAGGTGAGGGTCCAGAGAGGATCACTCACCACAAAACTCCAGCGACCGAGCTGTTCCCCTCCCTCCACGGATTCCAGCAGAACGCCCCGCCGTCCACCGGCACCCACCTTGAGCCAAGTGGTGAGGGGCGTTTCCAGATCAGCAGGCCAGCATTTCCAGAGGGGAATCCAAGTGCACCCCTCCTCCACCTTGGCGAAATAGGCGGTGCGATCTGCTTTCAGATCAAGGCCTGGCTGGAGATGAAGCATCTAGAGGGGCAGGCAAAAAAAAAACGGCGGGTGCATCCCGCCGCCTGCACGTACGACGGTTGGCAATCAGGCGTCGTAGGTCTGCTTGCCTGTGAATTTCAGACTAGAGGGGTTTGGATTTTCGCCAATCCGCCTTGGATTGTGACCAACAATTGGACGACCTTCATTCACCTTTTCAGGGAAGACACCATCCTTCGGATGGAGAAATTCCACATCCCCGCCAGGGTAGATGCGATAGATTTTGTAATCTTCAATCTTGGGCTTGAATTTCGTGCGGAGCTGGGTGCCAAGGGCCAAACACTGCTCCTTGCGGGCGAAATACATGATGTTCTCTCCCGCATTCATTTCGGCGGCCCCTCCAGTGGGCAACTCGAAGATCTGGGCTGCCGGGCTGGTCCAGGTGATGGCGTATTTCTCTTCGGTTTCAGCAGAATTCAGCAGGCCACCTGTGCTGCCGATGTATTTCGGAAGTTGACCGTTGAGGGCCGTTGCTGGCATGGCTTTGCTGACCGTTTCAGGCGGAAGCTAGCACCGTGCTTTGGGCCGGATGGAGGCTGCGCCATCACTCTTCACACCCCGTCAACAAACCCTCCCTAGCCCACCCGCTCAGCCAAGGGGAAAAACACGGTGAGGCTTG
>JBIIJA010000288.1:0-3708 GCA_044234195.1 Cyanobium sp.
CCGAGGACAGGTGCGGTCACCCGTCCATCGCGGCTAGGGGGGACGGCGCAATGCGGATTTAAACTCATTTCGAATTTCTGCGTTGCGATGACGGTTCTGGAAGAAGGTCAGATTCAGATTCACACCGAGAACATTTTTCCGATCATCAAGAAGGCGGTCTATTCGGGCCATGAGGTGTTCCTCCGGGAGCTTGTCAGCAATGGCGTAGACGCCATCAACAAGCGACGGATGGCGGCCCTGGCAGGCGATTGCTCGGAAGGAGACCCTGGCCGAATCAACATCAGCATTGATCGTGAGGCCAAAACAATCACCATCAGTGACAATGGCATTGGCATGACGGCCGATGAAGTGAAGCGCTATATCAATCAGGTGGCTTTCTCGAGTGCGGAAGAGTTTCTCTCCAAATATAAAAGTGATGCCGATGCCATTATTGGGCATTTTGGCTTGGGATTTTATTCCAGTTTCATGGTGGCCTCTCAAGTTGAGATCCTTAGCTTGAGTGCCCGCCCTGACGCAGAAGCCATCCGTTGGAGCTGTGATGGCTCGCCGAAGTTCAGCCTGTCTGCTGCCGATCGCTCCATCCCAGGCACGGATGTGATCCTCCACTTACTGGAGGAAGAGCTGGAATACCTTGAACCCTCAAGGCTGCGAAACCTGATCACCACCTATTGCGATTTCCTCCCTGTTGAGGTGCAACTGGATGGAGAAACCATCAACAAGATGAATGCTCCATGGCGACGGTCTGCCAGGGAGTTAACAGACAACGATTACATTGAATTTTACCGATACCTCTATCCATTCCAGGGCGACCCTCTGCTATGGGTTCACCTCACCACCGACTATCCCTACAGCCTGCAAGGAATTCTTTACTTCCCCAAAATTTCTGGCAGAGCGGATTGGGAGAAGGGTGAAATACGCCTTTATTGCAATCAGGTCTTTGTCAGTGATTCCATCAAGGAAGTGGTGCCTCGCTACCTCCTACCGCTCAGAGGGGTGCTGGATTCCCCGGATATTCCCCTCAACGTCAGCCGCAGTGCCCTGCAAACCGATCGCCGGGTCCGCTCGATTGGCGCGTTTGTAGCGCGCAAGGTGGGCGATCGCTTGAAGGAGCTCCAGCAGGACAACCCCCTCCGCTACGCCGAAATTTGGGAATCGGTAGCGCCCTTCATCAAAATTGGCGCGATGGAAGATGAGAAGTTCGCCGACCAGGTGGAAGCTTCCATCCTCTTTGGCACGACAGCTTCCGCTCCCACCCCAGAGGAGGGAGCGGAGGCCAGCCGAGACCCCATCGCCTACCCCGGCGGCCACTACACCACCTTGGCCGGATATCGCTCCAGGCTGGCCGATTCCGCAGGCAATCGCATTCTCTATTGCACCGATGAAGCGGGCCAAGCCGCTGCCCTTGCCCTCTGGAAGGGTCAGGGCGCGGAGGTGCTCCTGGCCGACACTCTGATCGATGCTCAGTTCATTCCCTGGCTGGAAGCAAAGCACAACGAGCTTCGTTTCCAACGGGTGGATGCGGAGCTGGATTCCAGCCTCCATGAAGCGAGCCAAGATCTGACGGATGCGGAAGGCAAGGACGCGGGTGAAAAATTGCGCGAGATCTTCCGCTCCGCCCTGGCGAACGACAAGGTGACAGTGCAGGTGCAGGCCCTGCGGGGTGAGGAGGCCCCGGCCGCCTTGATCCTGTTGCCAGAGCAGATGCGGCGGATGAATGATCTCGGCGCCCTGATGGAGCAACGGCTTCCCGGTCTTCCCGAACACCATGTGCTGTTGGTCAACCGCCGCCATCCCCTGGTGGAAGGGCTCCTCAAGCTCTCCAGTGGCGCAATTTTGACCGGTGCCACGGGTGGCACCTCCCCGACCCAGCAGCTGGCCGATGACCTGAGCCGTCACATTTATGAAATGGCTCGCTTGTCTGTGGGCGGGCTAGAACCCAATCAGCTGGCAGGCTTTCAACAGCGCAGCACTGATCTGATGGGGCGCTTGATGCAGCGAGCCCTCTAGAGCCCCAACCGCCAGTCCCACCCGCCGATGTCCTCCCTTCCCAGCCGTCGGCGCGTCCTCCAACTCCTGCTCACGGCCATCCCCAGCTCCGGGATCGGGATGGCCCAACTGGCGCCGGCCTCCTCCGCGAGCCGCGCAGAGCCCGCGGCGCCCACGGCGGCGGAAACCGTGAGGGTGTTGATGCCAGCCCCCCTGGCCGATGCCACTGCGGCTTCCGTGGAGCGGTTTAATCGCAGCCACCAGAGCTTGCAAATCGCCGTCACCCGAGGCCCGCTTGATACCGAAGCGCTCTCCGATTTAGCCAGCAGCAGTCTGCTTCTGGGGGAGTCTCCCTTCGACCTGTTGTTGATGGATGTCAGCTGGACGGCCCGTTACGTGGCGGCTGGTTGGCTGATGCCCCTGGAGCCCTGGCTGGGGGAAAAGGCGATGGCGGGCCTGCTGCCCGCTGCCAGGTTGGGCAATGCCTTTGGCGGCCATCTCTGGAGGATGCCCCTCTCTGGGGATACGGCCCTGCTCTACTGGCGGTCGGATCTGCTGCCTCGCCCACCGCGGGATACCCAGGAGCTGGTGGCCATGGCCCGCGAGCTGCAAGGGCAGGGCAAGGTGCGCTGGGGCTACGTGTGGCAGGGGAGGCAATACGAGGGGCTCAGCTGTGTGATGCTCGAGGTGCTCCACGCCTTTGGGGGCCAATGGTGGAAGGAAGCAGCAGGGCGCACCGATCTGCTCAGCCCAAGGGCCCTGGAAGGAGCCACCTGGCTCGCCGATCTGGTGCGCTCGGGCGTCACTCCCCCCGGAGTGGCCAATTTTGCTGAGAACGATGCTCTGCAGCTCTTCAGCGCCGGGGAGGCGGCCTTTCTGCGCAATTGGCCCTACGCCTGGGGGCTGATTGAGCAGGAGCCTGGACCTGTCACTGGTCATGTGGGGGTGACGCCGCTGGTCGGGGCCCCTGGCCATTCGGGCGGGGGCACCTTGGGCACCTGGGGGTTGTCCCTGCTGGCGGGGAGTCCGCGCCCACAGGCTGCCGCAGAGGTGATTCGCTGGTTGACAGGCCCAGCGGCCCAACGGGAGCTGGTGCTCAACCAGGGCTACGCCCCCACCTGGCAATCCCTCTACGAGGACCCAGAGCTCACCGCCGCCCATCCCTTGCTCGAGGTGCAGCGACAGGCCTTGGAGTCGGCCCTGGTGCGGCCGCTGACACCGCTCTACGCCCAGATCAGCGATGTGCTGCAACGGCAGATCAATGGTCTGTTGTCGTCCGATCTCCCTCCGGAGCGCGCCCTGGCCCGGGCCCAGCGCCAGAGCGACCTGGTGGTGCGCGCCTCAGGGGCCGAGGTCAGGGCATGAGCGCGCCATGGTTTCCCCTGTTGTTCATGGCGCCAGCGTTGCTCCTGCTGGCCCTGATCTTTCTCTGGCCATGGCTGCACTACGGCTGGCTGAGCGTGCATGCCAGCTCCTTGCTCACCGGATTGCAGGCCGTTCCCAATGGAGCCGCCAACTGGCAGCGGTTGGTTCAAGATGGCCGCTTTTGGCAAGACGCCCTGCAGACGTTGCGCTTTGCGGGCATTTCCGTGCTGTTGGAGCTGGGGCTAGGCCTGGGGATGGCCCTGATTCTTCACAGACCCTCCCGAGCCCGGGGGCTGCTGCGGGCCCTGGTGTTGATTCCCTGGGCGCTGCCGGGAGCCGTGATGGCCCTCGGTTGGC
>JBIIJA010000424.1:0-4055 GCA_044234195.1 Cyanobium sp.
GCGCGCTGGCGATGCACGAGCTGATGCGCTTCCTCGACCCCGAGGAGCCCGAGAAGGCGCAGGCCGCGCTGGCGGCCTACTGGCGCGCCTTCGCGGCCACCGTGTCCTCGGCCGGCATCGTGCCGCGGCCGGCGCTGGCGCCGCCGCCCTGGGCGCAGCTGGTGCAGGCGGCCTGCGCCAGCGACGACGACCACGCCATCAAGCTGGTCGACGCCTGCGTGCAGTGGCAGGCCATCGACCCCGACGGCCCCTGGCAGGCGGCGGCGGCGCGGGCGCTCGCGGGCTGATCGGCCGCCGCCGCCGGCCGCGCCGGCCGCGCCGACAATCCGCCCATGGCCCTTCTTTCCCTTGCCGACGCGCACCTCGCGTTCGGCCACGTTGCGCTGCTGGACGGCGCGTCCCTGTCCATCGAGCCTGGCGAGCGCCTGGCGCTGATCGGCCGCAACGGCACGGGCAAGTCCTCGCTGCTGAAGATCCTGGCCGGGCTGGACAAGCCCGACGACGGGCTGCTGTCGCTGCAGCAGGGCCTGCGGCGCGTCTACGTGCCGCAGGAGCCTGAATTCGCACCGGGTGCGAGCGTCTTCGACGCCGTGGCCGAGGGCGTGGCCGAGGCGCGGGCGCTGCGCGAGCGCTTCGAGGCCCACGCCAGCCTGCAGGGCGAGCCGGGGTCCAGCCCGGACGGTGATGACCTCGACGCCGTGCAGACGCGCCTGGAGGCCCTGGACGGCTGGACCTGGGAGCAGCGCGTGGCCGAGAGCCTGGAGCGGCTGCGCCTGGACGGCGACGCGCGCGTCGACGCGCTCTCGGGCGGCACCCGGAAGCGCGTGGCCCTGGCCCGCGCGCTGGTGGCGCGGCCCGAGCTGCTGCTGCTCGACGAGCCCACCAACCACCTCGACGTGGCCGCCATCGAGTGGCTGCAGGAGCTGCTGGTGGCCTGGCGCGGCGCGCTGGTGGTCGTCTCGCACGACCGCGCCTTCATCGACGCGGTGGCCACGCGCATCGTCGAGCTCGACCGCGGCGTGCTGCGCAGCTACCCCGGCCGCTTCAGCGCCTACGAGGCCACCAAGGCGCGCGAGCTCGAGGACGAGGCCCTGGCCAACGCCCGCGCCGACAAGCTGCTGGCGCAGGAGGAGGTGTGGGTGCGCAAGGGCGTGGAGGCCCGGCGCACGCGCAGCGTGGGCCGCGTGGGGCGCCTGGAGCGGCTGCGCAAGGCGCGGGCCGAGCGGCGCGACGTGCTGGGCCGCGTGCGGCTGGAGCTGGAGGCCGGGCTGCCGCCGGGCAAGATCGTGGCCGAGCTCACCGAGGTGTCGATGCGCTTCGCCCCCGAGGGCCCGCCGCTGGTGGACCGCTTCACCGCCACCATCCTGCGCGGCGACAAGGTCGGCCTCATCGGCCCCAACGGCAGCGGCAAGACCACGCTGCTGAAGCTGATCCTCGGCGAGCTGCAGCCCACCGCCGGCACCGTGCGCCAGGGCACGCGGCTGCAGGTGGCCTACTTCGACCAGATGCGCGCCGGGCTCGACCTCGACGCCACGCTGGCCGACACCATCAGCCCCGGCAGCGAGTGGATCGAGCTCGGCCAGCCGCCGAAGGTGACGCGCAAGCACGTGATGAGTTACCTGAGCGACTTCCTGTTCGCCCCCGAGCGCGCCAACTCGCCGGTGCGCACGCTGTCGGGCGGCGAGCGCAACCGGCTGCTGCTGGCGCGCCTGTTCGCGCTGCCGGCCAACGTGCTGGTGCTCGACGAACCGACCAACGACCTCGACATCGACACCCTCGAGCTGCTCGAGGAACTCCTGCAAGGCTACGACGGCACCGTCTTCCTGGTCAGCCACGACCGCCGCTTCCTCGACAATGTCGTCACCAGCACCATCGCCTGGGAGGGCGACCCCGCGTTCGGTGGCCGCCCGGGCCTGTGGCGCGAGTACGAGGGCGGCTACGAGGACTGGCGGACTCAGCGCGAGCGCGCCCGCGCGCTGGCGGCTGCCGCTGCCCCGGCCCCTGCGCCGGCCCCTGTTTCGGCTGCCCCGCCGCCGTCCGTGCCGCGCGCTGCGTCGCGCAAGCTCAGCTACAAGGAGCAGCGCGAGCTCGACGAACTGCCGGCGCGCATCGAGGCCCTGGAGGCCGAGCAGAAGACCATTGCCGCGCGCCTGGCGTCGAGCGAGCTGTATGTGAAGGAGTCGCATCTCGTCGGCGAGCTCAACGCCCGCCACCAGGCCATCGAGATGGAACTCATGGAAGCGCTGGAGCGCTGGGAACAGCTCGGCTCGCGCTGAGCGCCGGTGAGCCCTGGTGATCTCCGCTGCGTCCCTGTCCCAGGCCCGGGAGCGCAGGCGGAACATCGCAGCCGACATTGCTCCTGCTGTCATCGCCGCAAGCCCTAGACTGCACCCATGACCATGCCGGAACTGACCGCGCTGCTGCTCTTCGCCACCGCGATGAGCTTCACGCCCGGCCCCAACACCACGCTGTCGGCGGCGCTGGCCGCCAACCACGGCCTGCGCCACGCGATGCGCTTCGTGGTCGCCGTGCCCTTCGGCTGGGGGCTGCTGCTGCTGCTGTGCGCGGCCGGGCTCGGTGGGCTCATCGAAGCCCAGCCGGCGCTGCGCGGCCTCATCAAGTGGGGCGGCCTGGCCTACATGTTGTGGCTGGCCTGGAAGCTGGCCAACACGGCGGCGCTGTCCGAGGCCGACCCGCGGCGCTTCGATGCCGGCTTCGCCAAGGGCGTGGCGCTGCAGTTCGTCAACATCAAGGCGTGGATGAACGCGCTGGTGATCAGTGCCGGCTGGGTCACGGTGGCCGACCCGCTGCTGCCGCGCCTGGCGCTGGTGCTGCCGCTGATGATGGCCTACGGCTTTGCGCGAGCAACTTCGCCTATGCGCTGGTCGGCAGCGCGCTGCGCCATTGGCTGGCGCAGGGCCGGCGCCTGCTGTGGTTCAACCGCGCGCTCGCCGCGGTGCTGGTGGCCACGGCGGCCTGGATGTCGCGGCTGTGAGCCCCGGCCCCGACGATCGCGCCCGGGTGGCGCGCGGCTTCGCCTTCGGCGCACTCGGTGTCGTGATCTTCGCCATGACGCTGCCGATGACGCGCCTGGCCGTGGGGCCCGCGGCCGACCCGCAGCTGCCGCCGGCCTTCGTCACCGCGGGCCGTGCCGCGGCCGCCGGGCTGCTGTCGCTGGCCTACCTGCGCATCGTCGGCGCCGCGCTGCCGCGGCGCGGGCTGTGGCCGGCGCTGTTCGTTTCCGCCCTCGGCACGGTGGTGGGCTTTCCGCTCTTCCTCGCGCTGGCGCTGCGGCAGGTCGACGCCATGCACGCGGCCGTCGTCACCGGCGTGATCCCGCTCGGCACCGCGATCGTGGGTGCGCTGGCCACGGGCCAGCGGCCCTCGGCCGGCTTCTGGGCCTGTGCGGTGGCCGGTTGCGCGCTGGTGCTCGGCTACGCGGCCTGGCAGGGCAGCGGGCGCCTCTCGCCAGCCGACGGCTTGCTGCTGCTGGCGGTGGTCAGCACGGCCTTCGGCTACGTGGCCGGCGCCCGCGCCTCGGCCGAGATCCCCGCGCCGCAGGTGATCTGCTGGATCCTCGTGATGTCGCTGCCCTTCACGCTGCCGGCAGCCTGGTGGCTTTGGCCGGCAGCGCCGGCGAGCGCGGCGGCCTGGGGTGGCTTCGCCTACGTGTCGCTGTTCTCGATGTGGCTGGGCTTCTTCGCCTGGTACCACGGCCTGGCACTTGGCGGCGTGGTGCGTGTCAGCCAGGTGCAGCTGCTGCAGCCCTTCGTCGCCGTCCTGTTCGCCGTGCCGGTGCTCGGCGAGCGTCTCGATGCCGCGACCGTCTTCTTCGCGCTGGCGGTCGTCGGCGTCGTGTTCGTCGGCCGGCGCATGCCTGTGGCACGGCGCACCGCCTGAGCTCCGAACCCGTCGCCTTCCCCGGTCCTCGACAAGCATCCCGTCCATGCCCGGGACATGGCCCGCCGCGCCGACTGGCTCAACCCTTCGACGATCCGTGCCTGACGGCCCGGCAAGGTGCGCCGCGCCTCGCGATACAGTGCGAACCGGCCGCA
>JBIIJA010000012.1:0-14803 GCA_044234195.1 Cyanobium sp.
ATCTCCTGATCGCTTTCAGGGTGCAAAGAACATCCCTCCAGCCCTGAAGAAGCAACTGGGTCTCTGAGCCTGTCCGCCCCTGGGAACACTTGAGGCCCACGCCCCAACCCCATGGCTTTTGCACCCTCCCCACCATCACCACCGCGCATCCCGAGCAAGGGCCAGCCCTGCGGGAGGAGCTGGCTGTGATGGATGAGACGGCAAGGGAGAGGGGGTGTTAAGGGGCACCGCGCCTCGATGCACCAATTCAGAAATGCGCCAATGCAGCAATTCAGCTTGCCGATCGTGCGCCAGTGGAGCACTCTTTCCCTCTGATTCTGGCCTTTGGTTGGAGTCTTGGCTGGATCCCTTGGAAGTCGCGAGTCTCGGTCGGCGACTCAGTCCTCCGACTGGGTTATCTAGATCCTCCTCTGCACTTATTGGAATAGACGGAACTTTTTTGTTTTTTCAATGGCTGCAATGGGATAGCAAAAAGCAGAGTGAAAGGATAACGGCATGAATGGGTGGAACCAGTTGGCTCCTCCTAACTTTCTTGCCTCGCTGGCTTACAGGGGCTGAAGCCCGGCTTATGCCAGAAGGCGGAACCAAGAGTTGACACTGCCTGTGCTTGGAATTATCATAAATATGATATGTGAGATTTCTAATGAACCAACTCATCTCCCTGTCAGCAGGTTTTTTTCTGACATTCTGTCTATGTGTACCTGTTCAAGCTGCTAGGTCTACTGAACAGGGCGATGTTAAGAATAGTGGAGCATGCGCTAACTTCTCTACCGAACGGCCTGTTGAGGAAGTCGCAACATGCCCCTTGACCCCAAACCACCTGCTTGCTCAGCCCCGTTCAGTGGATAATTGGTGATATTTAGATCGCAGATTCAACGCAAAAACAAGGAAAGTGTCTTAAATAAATATACAGTATTTAGCATGTTAAAAGCTTGCTTTCTTGTTGTTTTAGGATCAAGATTAATAAGATCATTAATTTTATAGATTACTTAGGGTTTACTGGGAAAGCCTAGGTTGACTGCTGCGCAGGTGCTAACCATCCTGCCTAAGGCCTTAATTGCCAGGGTAGCAATGCGCCAATGCAGCAATTCAGCTTGCCGATCGTGCGCCAGTGGGGCAATCTGCCGCGATGGCTCAGAAAGTCCTCACAGTCGCTGGCCTGAAGGGTGGAACAGGCAAAACCTCCACCGCCGTCAACCTGGCCGCCTGCTGGGCTGCGGATCGCTCCACCCTGTTGATTGACGCCGACCCCAACGGAAGCGCTTCCAAGTGGCACCAGAGAGGTGGAGGTGCAGTGGGCTGTGAGTGTGTGCCGATCCAAAGAGCACCTATGGCCATGGCCAAGCCCTGGGAGCTGGTGGTGATGGACACCGCCGGGGGGAGCAGGGATGAGCAGGTGACTTATGCCGAGGGATCGTCTTTTGTGCTCTGCCCCTGCCCTGCGGCTGCCAGTGCAATCGAGCAGGTGATGGACTTGGCAGAGATTCTCGCCACGGCCCAAGCTCGCCATGCCGTGGTGTTGACGATGGTGGATCAGCGGCGAGCGCAGGATGCAACCCGTGCCCGTGAATTGTTCGCCAAGGTGGGGGTGCCCGTGCTCAACACACAGATCAGCCTCCTCTCTGCATGGCCCAAGGCGGAAGCGGCGGGAGTCGCGGTCAAAGATGCCCGCACCGATAACGGCCGCCCGGATCCGGGAGCCGAGCGAGCCTGGCAGCAGGTGAAAGACCTGGCTGCCGAACTAGAGGGGTTGCTGGGCTGATGGACTTCGAGAAGCTCCTTAAACAGCGGGAGGCCAAGGAGACGGTGGCCGAACCTGAGAAGAAAGCAGAGCCCCGCCCAACCCCTGCCCCATCCAAAGCGAGCAAGCGTCAGAGCTGGAAAGTAGCCACCTTCTACATGCGCCCCGAAACGAAGGCCCGGCTGGAGCGGGTGCTGCTGGAGCGCAAGCTGACCGGTGGAACTGGCGCGGCTGATCAGTCCGAAGCGATCGAGGAGGCCCTTCAGATCTGGTTGAAGCGAGAAGAGGGGAAGCAGAGCAAGGGCTGAGCTTCGCTTGCTCAGAACGCCACCAGCAAGCCAGTGCATCAATTCACCGATGCGCCAGTTCGCCAATGCAGCAGTGCGCCAGTGAAGCAATGCAACAACCAGCCCACCCCCGGCCTTTGTACCAGCCACAACGGTCGTAGTCTCTTGGTACACCGAAGGGATCCGGGCCCGTGGCCACCGTCAGCACCACCGCCAAACCGCTGGAGTTGGTCTGTTACTTCCGGGTGAGCACCACCCGCCAAGGGGAAAGCGGCCTGGGGCTGGAGGCCCAACGGGCGAAGGTGGAGCAACTGGCCGCTGAGCGGGGCGCGGTGCTGGTGGCTGAATTTGTGGAGGTGGAGAGCGGCAGGAAGGCTGATCGTCCGCAACTGGCCGCGGCCCTAGCGGAAGCTCGCAAGCGGGGCGCCGCCGTTGCCGTTGCCAAGATTGACCGGCTGGCCAGGGATGCGGAGCTTGTGTTGCGGTTGAGCAGGGAGGCCGCGGCCAACGGGATGGGGGGATTCCTTTTTTGTGACCTGCCCGATGTGGATGCCACCACCGCCGCCGGGAAGATGGTGCTCAGCGTCATGGCCTCAGTCGCTGAGTTTGAAGCGGGCCGCATCAGCGAGCGCACCAAAGACGCCCTAGCCGCCGCCAAGGCTCGTGGGGTGAAGCTGGGGGGCATCCGCCCCGGCACGATCAAAGAAAACGCTCGTGCGAAGGAGCAAGCCGCCAAGCAATCAGAGCGACTGCGACCGATCCTGGCTGCGATGACAGCTCAAGGAGCCTCCCTACGGGCGATGGCTAACGCCCTAGCGAACGCTGGCACCACCACCGCTAAAGGACTCCCCTTGAGCCCAACTCAAGTGGGGCGCCACCTGGAGCGGCTGGGCCTGGCGGCGTGTCGCTATATCCTCACAAAAACACCCAAGGTGAATGGGCAAACTCTAGCTTGACCAAGCCAAATTTTGCCTGCTTTTACCATGCAATTTCTCAAGCGAATTTTTGTATCTTCCAATCACTTCGGCAAGCCTTCTCAACAGTCAGATCTTGCCCTTAATGACGACCAACTGAAGACAGTTACCGGCGGGTGTGGGTGCCTGCAAGTTAAACCTGGCGTATGGGTCTGCAAGTGATCTTTGCAAGCTTTATTACGCGGTTGCTTTTCTAGGTTATATAAAGCCTTGGGTGCGAAAGCCCAAGGCTTTTTATTTACCATTTAAACATCGGCGGAGGGAGCTCCGGACCGCTATCAAGCAGAATTAGTTAACTCCGGGAGCATGAGCTGTTGCAGGCTTCAGCCAATGCCGCACGAAGCGACTCGCGATCTTTGCCTTGAAAGGGATCAAGATGGCAGCACCACCATGAACATCTTGCAAGTCACTGTCGGTAAGCTCACAAAACTCATCAGCACAGACAGAAGCTTCCTTCAGTTGAATGATCTTGTCTCCTGTATCGAGGAAAATCATGAGAACGCTAACGCTTTGGCTAGCTTGGCAAATCCATTGTTCACATGGTGATTTGTTAGCACCTTCCCACAGGAGTCACGCCCGTAGGGACTGACCGCTGAGCGGACCCAACGTGATTCTGCGGCCGCTGGGCCTGGCCGCCTGAACAGCCAGGCCATTCCGGTAGGCGGCTAGCGCTGCTCGTGTGAAAGAGCAATCCGCCGAGCAATCAGAAAGACTGCGGCCGATCCTGGCTGCGATGACAGCTCAAGGGGCCTCCTTACGGGCGATCGCTAACGCCATAGCGAGCGCTGGCACCACCACCGCCAAAGGACTCCCCTTGAGCCCCACGCAAGTGGGCCGCCACCTGGAGCGGTTGGGTTTGGCCTCTTGAGAGGTGAATCCAGCCTGGGCGATCGGGGCTAGCCGATTTAGTTGACAATAGGACTTGTAACGACCAAGCTATTAAGAAGTTTATTCCATCGCAATTTTCATGGCGCAACAAACATCTTTTAGTACTAGCCAGGAAGTGCAAGAACTGTCTGCATCAGATCTTGAAGGTTTAACAGGGGGAATTGTTCCTTTGTTGGTTGTTGGTGCTGCCGCCCTTCTGCTTTCTGGATGCGTTACCATACCCAAACCGCCGTTGAAAGCAGGTAGAGATCCAATTTTTAATTGACAGAGCGAAGATGGAGAGTTTAATGCAGTATCAAATTTTTCTTCGCTCTACGTTAGGACGTTTCAAGTAATCACTTGCCATAAGCCTTTAGGGACCTTGGACTACTACTTAAAGGGTTGATCTATCTCGGGGATAGGGGGGTAAGGCGGTGGTTCTCCAGGAGCACGAGGTGGGGTACCTACTCCCACTTGGGGGGTTTGGCATCCAGATGCAAATACTAGTGGAATCAAAAGAAGTAAAAACCACGCTGCTCCTCCCTTCACCGTCTCAAGTTCCTCAAGGCTTAACTCTTCTACACCTTGAAGAGTACTGCTTGAAGCCTCTCTAAGCGGAAACAAAAAGGCCATTTTGGACCAAATCGAGAGTCTTTTTAAAGCTAGAGGCGCAACCGAGATCAGTCAAGAACTAGCACCATGCAGGAGGGCGCCAAGGCAAAGACCACCGCCCCGGCACGATCAAAGAAAACGCTCGTGCGAAAGAGCAGGCCGCCAAGCAATCAGAAAGACTGCGGCCGATCCTGGCTGCGATGGCAGCTCAAGGTGCCTCCCTACGGGCGATGGCCAACGCCCTAGCGAGCGCTGGCACCACCACCGCTAAAGGACTCCCCTTGAGCCCCACTCAAGTGGGGCTCAAGGGGAGCGATTGGGGCTGGCCTGAGGGTGACCCGGTAGGGATCCGTTCGAATGCATCAGCATTGGTGTGTCGCACGTATCTGATGACCGCACACCGGGAAAACTTTGGGGCAATGACCAAGCCCCGCATGGGATCACACCCGCCCCTTTTGATCACTGACCTTCGCCGCCCGGGCCAGCCCATGGCAACCGTGCCGCTCAAACTCCCAGCAGATGTCCTGCCCCGCCTGCAAGCCCAAGCAGACCGGCTGAGGTGCAATCGCACGGCTCTTGGCCGCGCCCTACTACTGCAGGGGCTGGAGAGGCTGGAGGCTGACGCTCCCAAATAGATGGGGTGGAGTCCCCCTTGCACCCCCCCGTATCTTGTAAATACTCAGAGCACATCTGCCCTCCCATGGCTGCATCACAGCACCAAAAAAAGGACAGCCGTAGTGAGTACTTCCTCATGCGGATCACTGCCGAGGACCACGAAAATCTCCGCCTTGCTGCAAAGGAACGCGGTGTGTCGCAGTCCGCCCTGGTTCGCGAAGCTCTGACGTTCGTTGGGGTGCCGATGGCGGCATAGCCAACCAATAGAAAAGGGTCCCCTTAGGAACCCTTTTCAAGTACTACCCCAGAACCGCCCACCGCCTGAGAAACGTAAGCGGGATCTGGGATCTCACCAGAGGAGAATCTCCAGTGATTATCGCAGTTTCAGGGGGTGCAACCCCTGAAGCCACGGGCCCACAAGGGGCCTGTTCCACAGATGGTATCCCAAACGGATACCGCTGTCACGCATGCGCTACCTATCAACAGGGAACGCATCGGCGAGCCCTGACGCTGCAGCGGCTTCGGGAGAAGTTGGAGCTGGCAGCACTCAAAGCCGGGCACCCTCGCGCTGAGCAGGTGGCCGCCCTTGAACTGCAGGAGGTGGGGCTGTGAGCACCACCACCGCAACGCAAACCACCACGGTGGGGACTGGGCCGATCGGCTCCAGTTGGGACGCCTGCAACGGACCCGAGGGCACCCTTGCCCATCACCTGCGTGAGTGGGTGAAAGACTCCGCCTGTCACCCGGCGCTGGCTGCCGCCAACCTGCTCAGCCTGCAGGGAGCAGACGTACTGCAAGCCCTGGCTGGCGATCGGCTGGAGACCCTGGGGGGATGGGCGAGCCAATACACGACCGGGAAGGTCTCCAGCCTGCTCCGCTCCCTGGAACCCGTCTCCGAAGGTGGCGGGTGGTGGTGTTCTGGCTTGGATCCACTGGCCGATTGGGCACCAATGGGCTGGGGTTGCTTCAAGCCTGAGCGGCCCCGCTGGGATAGCGAGAAAGGCAAATTCAGACGGTATGAGCACCCGATCGGGCCCAAATCCCGGACGTTCTGGCTCAGAGTGCCCGCAGCGGTGGCCGCCATCGTGGCGGATCGCTTCAAGAAGGCCATGCCGCCGGAGGTGGCGGCCGACAGAACCGGGGACCGTGGCGCGTTCTGGCGCTGGTGGGCCCAGACCCCGGCCCTGCCCCTGCTGCTCACGGAAGGGGCCAAGAAAGCCGGGGCCCTCCTCTCGATCGGTGTCCCCGCCGTCGCCCTCCCTGGTATCTGGCCAGGGCAAACAGCCCGCGCCGAGTTGTTGGCCCAATCCCTCAAGGGCCGTTCTGTATGGGTGCTGTTCGATGCGAGCACCCGAGAAGATCCCGACGAACCCAAAGCAGCCGACCGCCTAGGCCAAGAGCTGGCAAGGGTGGGCGCCAAGGTGAAGGTGGGCATCGTGCCCGGCACCCACGGCAAAGGAGCAGACGATCACCTTGTTAACGGCGGGAGCTGGGAGGATCTGGCCGCCTGCCTCCACCCCGTCAAGCCTGCCCCTGCTCTCCATCGCCTCCGCCAATGCGATGCGGTGGCTCCTGCTGGGGCGCA
Organism: Cyanobium sp.; assembly: GCA_044234195.1. GTDB lineage: Bacteria > Cyanobacteriota > Cyanobacteriia > PCC-6307 > Cyanobiaceae > Cyanobium. The sequence goes on from JBIIJA010000012.1 coordinate 6,682, forward strand.
CCTGAGCGAGACCATCACCCTGCCCTCAGACAAGCGTCTGGTGGTCATCCGGGCGCCAATGGGATCTGGCAAAACGGACTGGATCGCCAAGGCTGTGGCCCGTTATCAACACGAAGGGCGCCGGGTGGTGTTGATCACCCATCGCACAAGCCTGGGTGCCGCTTGCGCTGAAAAGATCGGTCTTCCATGGGCAGAGGAAGCAGCACCGGGTTCTGATCTGCGCCAAACCGGGATCGCCCTTTGCGTGGATTCCCTCCACCCTCGCTCCGCTCTGCGGTTCCGGGCTTCGGAGTGGCGCGATGCCGTGGTGATCATCGATGAGGCCGCCCAGGTGCTCCACCACACGCTCATGGGGCGCGGCACCGCCGTGGCGGATCACCGCGCCGAAATCCTGGTGCAACTGTTCGAGCTGCTCGCCCATGCCCATCTGGTGCTTGCGGCTGATGCCCAGCTTGGCAACCCACACCTTGAGGCACTGGAATCCGCCGTGGGGGAGCGTGCATGGCTGATCGGCTCCGCCCATCGCCCTGCCGCTGGCCGTTCCCTCACCGTGCATCCATCCCGTGATTCTTGGCGGTTGGATCTAAAGAAGGCCATCCAACGGCAGGAGCACATCTGGATAAGCACCACCGCCAAAGATCACGGCTCCCAAAACGGCGCCAGCAACCTGGCCAAGCTGGTGACAGCCCACTGGCCGGAAGCTCGCATCCTGGTGGTCGATAGCGACACGGTGGACGACCCCACCCATGACGCCAGCAGACTGGCTTCTGACCCCAATGGCATCAGCACCGCCTACGACGTGGTGATCACCACCCCGGCGATCCAATCCGGCGTCAGCGTCGACAAGACCCCTTTCGATGTGGTCTTCTCCATCGCTGGCGGCAACACAGCCCCGGAAGGGGTGGTCCAATCAGTGGCACGGGTGAGGTGCGATTGTCCCCGGCATATCTACGCTCCCTCGTGTTCTCCTGGGGATCGTCTCAAGATCGGTTCAGGATCCACAGACCCCAAGCAGATCCTCCAATCGCACGGCCATCACATCACCGTGGTGGTGGGTCAACTGGCGCGGGCTGGCGTCAACCTGGAAACCAGCTCCAGTGGCCCCTGGCTTCCCCTATGGGCCAAGCTGGCCGCCCACCAAAACCGCCAGTCCATGGCGTTTGCCACCACCGTGGTGGCCTTGCTGGAGGAGGAGGGATACGCCGTCACCCACTTGGCGGAGATTGCACCCGAGCAACAGGACGACGCGCTGCAGATCCGCCAGGAGCTCAAAGATATTGCCAACGCCGCACAAGCCGTTGCTGATGAGGCCGTGCGGAAAGTGGAGGTGATCAGCGACTACGACGCGCAAGAGCTGCTCAAAAAACGACGCCGAACCCCCTCCCAAAAAACAGCACTGGCCCGCTGGAAGATCGACCGGGCCTGGGGGCTCAGAGGTGCCGCCCCATCGCCAGACCTGCTCAATCAAGACCGCGATGGGGCATGGAAGTCTCACCGGTTCAGGTGGCTGATCACTGAACCCTCTACTCAGCCCCTGGTGGCTGCCCATGATCGGGCCATCGCCGCGAAGATCAAATGGGCCCCAGATCTGGCCCACCAAACCCTTGGCACGAAGGTGGCTACAGCCCTGGCTCTTGGCCTCCGTGACTGGCTCCAGCGTGCGGGTGGGGACTGGTTCACAGCCGAGAATCCCGAGCTGGTGCGCCTGCAAACCACCGCCCTAGCCCTGAAACACGACCTGCGGCAGGTGCTAGGCATCAGCCCCGCCCAAACGGGCATCGCCACCCTGCGGCGCCTACTGCGGCTGGTGGGCGCCAGGCTGGAGTCTCACCGAAACTTTGGCAACTTCGTCGACGGCAAACGGCAGACCCACTACGCCTACCGGGTGGTGATCGATGCCCCACCTGATGGGGTGGATGCCTCCGCTTTGCCGGAAGTGTTTGCCTCCTCCCTCAAGGAGGTTTGCACCAAAAAATCCCCTACATAAAGAAAGGGAGATCCTGGTGCACCATCTCCGCCCCACTTGCCCCCATGCCCCGCTAGGCCCTCCTGTCCCTTACTGGAGGCTGCTGATCGCCAACTGAACCGCCGCCGGATGGAAGAGTTGTAATCCTGCCGTTCACTTTCGCCCACCTTTCCCTGACCTTTCCACGGCTTTCCTTTCAACCTTGATGGAAAGGCCACCTTTCCATGGACCCTTCAACTGCTTTCAACAACTTTCAGGGAGCCAGCTTGGCGGGGGGAACCTATGAACCCGAAGGTTTCCTAAGTTTTCGTCCTGGTTTCCATGATGTTGTCTGCCTCAATCTCCCCAGACCCTTTGACCTAGCAGGCTTCTGGCCCTTTCTTTTCCCGAGATGGAAAGGCTAAGATTTGACTGACCTTGACTAATAATCTTGCCGAAAGGCGTCCTAATAGTGTCAGCCTGACACCGTGTGGCTGGCACCAACTCCTAGCAACCCACCAAAGCAGTTCCCCTAGCCCTTGCCCTGAAGGCCACCCAAGCCCAACCCCTGGCAGCGCACGGCGCCAACCAACACGGAGAACAGGAGAGGCAGGACGTTACAACGTCACCTCCTCCAGAGCGGGGTAATGGCCAGGCCTATCTGCTCCGCCGATTAGCCCGCGATGCCCCCGAGATCTTGGAGCGTGTGAAGGCTGGCGAGTTCAAGTCTGCCCGTGATTCCGATATAATCAACTCACGGGGAACCGCTGGCTGTTGACGCCCTCCCCCTCCAGAAATGAAAACTAATTCTGACGCCCTCCTGATAGGGCTTTGCCTGGCTGTGTGCTGGGCCATGCTCACCATCGCCCGCGTGCTCCTGGTGCCCTTGCTGGCGCTTCCCTTGACCCTTGCTGGATGGCGGCCACCACTACCTGCCCCCGCTCAAACCGCCCTCCTAGTGGCTCCTGCTGTGCCCTCCACCCTGGCTCACCTGAGGGTGGTGGAGCTTCGCAGGCTGGCCCGTGCGCAAGGACTCAAGGCACTCGCTCGAAGCGGCCGAAAGGCTGATCTGCTGATGGCCCTGGCTGCCTAGTTACAGCTTCGCCAACACCGGGATAGCTACTCGTTTCCCCCACACTCGTGTGGGCTGGACGCCCTGCCATGTGTGGACCGGCTGAGGCTTCTAGTTGCCTCCACACCCGCGTGGGCTGGACCGGCAGACGCGTGGGCACTGGCGGGGGGTGAGATGGTTGCCTCCACACCCGTGTGGGCTGGACAATTGAGCAGGATGCCGATGTGGTCATGATGATCTGTTGCCTCCACACCCGTGTGGGCTGGACGTATTTCGAGAGCGGGACTGTTGTCGCCAATCTTGTTGCCTCCACACCCGTGTGGGCTGGACACTTGATCCTAACTGGGATCTAAGGGTCTCGGAGGCCCAGAAGTCTTTTCCTGTCCATGTTGGGTGTGTATGGAGGGACTCCCCATGGGAGCCAATGCCACAGAAGCGGCTTCCTGCTGACACCCAGAAGGGCCAGGGGCAGGCGTTTTAGGTCTCCCGATCCAACCCGGGCGACGTAGCAATCATGGCCCACCTAGGGCGATGCTGGCTAGATGCGCACGCTGGAGTTTGGCCTCTATCCAACGCGGGCTCAGGAGCAGCAGCTTCTGGCCTGGCTGGAGCTGCACCGCCGGATCTGGAATTTTGGCCTGGCTCTGCTGGTGGAGCTGGACAGTTTTACGGCCTACGACAAGGTGAGCAAAGAGCGTTTCCCTTGTTGCCCTCTGCCGTGGTCCTACCGCTACGTCAAACCAAATGACGACCCGGAACAGTGGCCCTATGGAGCCCTCCCGCCCAAAGGGGAGAAGTGGCTGCACTTCCCTAGGAGTGAGGTGCTGTTTCGGGAGGGTGTCCTAGGAAGCTGTCCAATCCCGCAGGATCACCGCCGCCCACCACGGCTTAATGGGGATAGTGGCCTCTCTTTGAATACGTTTTTTGCCAAGAAAAATCACCCTAATTGGGTGGACCTACAAGGCTGCCCAAACAACCTGATTCGTGGCACTCTTCAGGCTCTTGGAACTGCCTGGAAGGAATACAAATCAGGGAAAAAGGATGCCATGGGCCGGACAAGAAAGGCCCCACGCTTCAAAGGTGCCCGCTTTCCGATCACCACCCTTAGCGATATTGATTGCAAGAAAACCGCCAGCGTCGATGGGGACACAGTGAAGCTCCCCATCCTTGGAACGGTGCGGATCAAAGGGAACCGCGAGGGGCGCCGCTGGCCTACAGGTTTAACGGTCGCCACCTATCGGATTCAGAAGGAGCCGTCTGGCTGGTTTCTGCTGCTGGTGGGGGACATCCCAGCGCCAAAAGTGAGGCAAACGGACCTGAAGGTGGGCATCGATGCAGGAGTGGCCCACACCCTCACCACAAGCAGCGGGAAACACATCGACGGGCCGAAGGCTCTGGCTGCAAGCCTGCGCAAGCTGGAGCGCCTCCAGCAACAGATGGCACGGCAAGACAAGGGAAGCGCCAACTGGCGCAAGACGGTGGAGAAGGTCAAACGCACCCACGAAAAGATTCGCCGCACCCGAAAACTGTTTGCCCATAAGGCAACGACCTACCTTCTGCGCACCTATGGAGCGGTGGCGATCGAGGATCTGAAGGTCGCCAACATGGTGCGCCGCCCTGCTCCCAAGCCTGCAGAGGATGGATCTGGATCCTTCCTGCCCAATCAAGCCAAGGCCAAGGGTGGCCTCAACCGCTCGATGTCTGACGCGGGCCTGGGTCAGCTTCGGGTGATGTTGGAAGCGAAGGGGAAAGAACGTGGCCGCCTGGTGGTGGCTGTTGACCCAAAGCACACCAGCCAACGCTGCAGCGCCTGCGGCCACACGGCCAAAGAGAACCGCCAGAGCCAGGAGCTGTTCTGCTGCAGCGCCTGCGGCCACAGTGAAAATGCGGATGTGAACGCTGCAAAAAACATCCTCGCGGCGGGGCTGTCTGCCCCTGGGAACACCTGAGGCCCCGCCTTCTGATTGGAGCCCGCACGGGGCGCCGTGCGGAGCTGCTGGCCGCCCTGGCTGGATAGGAGCCATCAGTCCTTGCTCTTGCCTGAGAGCTGGCCCCTTCCCCCCTGGAGGGGGTGGGTCTGTAGAGGGGGTGGGTCTGTAGAGGGGGTGGGTCTGTAGAGGGGGTGGGTGCATCACCAGTAGGCAGAACGATTGCAAGGAAGGCCGCGGCCGATGCTCAGCTGCAGGCCTTTCGGCACTTGTGCAGCGCGACAAAAGAGCGACGCTTGCTCAGAAGGTCTTTGTCAGACAGATCAGTGGGACGCCCTTTTTTGACGGCTGAGCGGGCCCTGTTCCTGATCTGCAAGGCGGAGGCCCATCGCCGCCTATCGGAGCCGGATGATGAAGGCCTCTGGGCTTCCCTGATAGACGACTTCGATGACGAAATGGAGGAAGACGGGCCGCAGCAGATCGTCTGAGGCCTTCTCCAAGGTCCCGCTGTCACGGAGAAGAGAGCCGTAGATCTGCTCCAGCCACATCTCATCGCCTCCCCATGCCTGCAGGGGAAGCATCTGATCAGTGAGCCAGCAGATGGCGGGCCCCAGCTTTGGGATTCCCTGCTCTCGCATGCCCCTCAGCTGCTCCCGTAGGGCTCGCATCTTCAGGAGCTTGGGGTGCTCGATCGCTTTGGCCCAACCACCGGTGATCCAGCCCCCCTGGCGGGCCAGCTCTGCCATGCGCGGCCGGGCCCTGGTGTGGAGCTTTTTGATAATGGCGGCCCGCACCAGATCTTCCCTGAGGCCGCGGCCAGAAAATTTGCACCCCTTCTGAGTGCAGGCATAGCGGGCTGTTGGAGGGGTTGAGTCGGGCTGTCTTCGCTGGGGGGTGTGCCAGCGAAGCCTCTTCCCGCACCCTTCACAGCGGATGAGACCCGACAACAAATGGGGCAGTCCTGCTGCCCCGCCGGGGTGCCGGCCGTGTTTGTTGCGCTGACTCAGCAACCTCAAGACGCCATCCCACTCATCAGGCCAGAGGAGCGCCGGGGCCATCCCCCAATCCACCCACGCATAGGACTGGGTGCCCCGACGAGGCCGGCGGCCAATTCCTCCGCGGAGGATGGGATTTTGAACCCACAACATCAGGCCGCGGCTGGTTGGTTTCCATGGGAAATCAGCAGGGAGTTCAGAAATGGTCCGGGCACAGTTCAGCTCGTTTCCGAGGATCTGGAGCACTAGCCACCTGGCCGCGGCCCAGTGATGGGAAGCGACCACAGATCCTTTCTCGCTTCTGTAGCCAAAGGGCAGGCGGCCTAGTCGGATTGATTCAACAGGTTCGAGAGCGTTCCCAAACTTCACTTCCCGCCCGCGGATCTGATCCGCCTGTGGGGGGTAAAACCGTGTCCTGTAAAGCCTTCTCATGGCTCAACCCGTGCCGCACGTTTTGCGTTTGTAATGGAATTAGCTTGCCCATAATGCACGCCACAAACGGAGAACAGATGAACTATCCAGGCCCAGCTCCGGCTTGCCGAGTCTTCTCCTTCTGAGGCTTCAGAAAGTCAGTCAGAGAAAGGGGTTGAGCCCAATTGATCCCCCCTTCCGAAGCCGCTGCAACACTCGCCGCTGAGCCCGGCGACTGCGCAAAAATGTCCGCAAATCGCTGACCGAATTTGGGGCGGCCCCCATTTCGGGGTGTTGTTGCCTGTCCCTGGCGTTGGAAATCAAGTTGGCGCAGACTGTTGGCCCTTGGCTTCAGGTCCATGCGGCGCCCATCTCTGGGCTTTGTGCCGATCGCTCTGGTTTTCTTCTCTGGCCCTGCCCTGGCTGAGGTTCTGGCGGAAGGCAAACCCAGTGGGGGCTACTACTGGCAGAGGGTTTCAAGCAAGAAAGGAGGACGCTATTTATGTCGGTCCACTTCTGAGGCGAACAGTGGGCCCGCCGCCGTCAATCTTGGGGTGATGAGCGGAGGGGGTGGTGCTGGAGGGGGGCGTTACTACTGCAAGAACCTCAGCAAACAGGAGGCCCAAAGGCTCCTGAGCCAGGGCCATGCCTATCTGGACAAGGATGGAGACGGGGAGGCCTGGGAGCGGAGCCGATGACCGTGCCACGTATCCCACCTTGGCGCTGGAATTTCTGGGGGCCGCCTTCATCCATCCCTGATGAGCAGATCAGACCAATTGCAGAACGGCTGAGCAAGCAGCGGCCCTGGTTATCACCAGAAGAGAACTGGATTGCTGCTGAGCGTGCGCTGAGGCAGAAACCATGGCGCCCGTGGGTGATTCGCTTCAGTGGTGAGAAGGAAAGAAGCGGGTGGGATTGGGCTGATTTACTACTGAAGGTATCTGTTCCTGTATTGATCCTTGGGCTTTCCACTGCTTACGGCATCATCAGCGCAGATCGCCAGGAAAAAATTGCAAAAACGGATAAGGAACGTCAAGACAGCGTTGCGCGTGAACAAAGAGAAGGAGAGGTGGTAACAAACTTTATTAAGGAAATGCAGCCTTTATTAGTGGACAAAGGGCTCAGGTCATCAGCGCCTGATTCTGAAGTGAGGGGGGTTGCTCGCGGCTTAACTCTTGCTGCCTTATCTCAAATCAGGGATTCTGAGCGTAAGAGACTGATTATCCGATTCCTTTTGGATAGCGGTTTAAACAATAAACCGGGAAATCTGATTGGCCTCAGCGAGGCCAAGCTGATCGGGGCCAACCTCAGCGGGGCCAAGCTCAGCGAGGCTAATTTGATCGGGGCCAACCTCAGCGGGGCCAACCTCTTCGAGGCCAATTTGATCGGGGCCAAGCTCAGCAGGGCCGACCTCAGCGGGGCCTACCTCAGAGAGGCCAAGCTCAGCAGGGCCGACCTCAGCAGGGCCGACCTCTTCGGGGCCTACCTCAGAGAGGCCGACCTCAGCAGGGCCGACCTCAGCGGGGCTAATTTGATCGGGGCCAAGCTCAGCGAGGCTAATTTGATCGGGGCCAAGCTCAGCGGGGCCAAGCTCAGCGAGGCCGACCTTCAAGACGTGCAATGGAATAACGAAACCGCCTGGCCATCTCCTGATCGCTTTCAGGGTGCAAAGAACATCCCTCCAGCCCTGAAGAAGCAACTGGGTCTCTGAGCCTGTCCGCCCCTGGGAACACTTGAGGCCCACGCCCCAACCCCATGGCTTTTGCACCCT
>JBIIJA010000261.1:0-4038 GCA_044234195.1 Cyanobium sp.
CCAAGTAGGCGTTGGCTGAGATCCGACCAGTCCTCTGAACAGGGAGACTGGTCGGATCCTTCAAGCTCGAGAGCCCACACTCCCTGAATCAGGAAACCCTGCTGTTCACCCCCGCCGTTCCCCAGGCCGATGCCCTGAGGACGGTGTTGGCTTTCCCCAGCACCTATGCCGTGGGAATTACCAGCCTGGGCTATCAGGTGGTGTGGGCCACGCTGGCACGTCGTTCCGATGTGGATGTGCGCCGGCTCTTCACCGACTGTGGGGATCCACCCCATGGGGGTCATCGTTCTGGCGCCCTTGATCTTTTCGGCCTTTCCCTAAGCTGGGAATTGGATGCTCCAGTGCTGCTCGACCTTCTGGAGCGCCAAAAGATTCCCCTTTGGGCCGTGGAGCGCCGCGATCGGGATCCCATCGTGTTTGGGGGCGGACCCGTGCTGACGGCCAACCCTGAGCCCCTTGCCCCATTTCTCGACGTGGTGCTACTGGGAGATGGGGAGCTCCTCTTGCCAGCTTTTGTGGATGCCCTCAGGGAATGCCGTGGGGCACCCAGAGCTGAACAGCTGCGTCGCCTGGTTGCGGTGCCGGGGGTCTACGTCCCAAGCTTTTACGCGCCCCGTTACGGCAGAGATGGGCTCCTAGAAGCCATCGAGCCCACCGATCCCAGCCTGCCCGCCTCCGTGAGCCGCCAAACCTGGCGCGGCAACACCCTCAGCCAATCCACCGTGATTACTCCGGAGGCCGCTTGGCCCTCCATCCACATGGTGGAGGTGGCTCGCAGCTGCCCGGAACTCTGCCGCTTCTGCCTGGCGAGCTACCTCACCCTGCCCTTCCGCACCGCCTCGCTGGAGGACGGCTTGATCCCGGCGGTGGAGACGGGGCTTGCGGTCACCCGCCGGTTGGGCCTGTTGGGAGCCTCAGTCACCCAGCATCCCCAGTTTGGCGAGCTGCTGGGCTGGCTGGATCAGGAGCGCTTCGCCGACGTGCGCGTGAGTGTGAGTTCGGTGCGGGCGGCCACGGTGACCCCCCAGCTGAGCCGCATCCTGGCCAGCCGAGGCTGCCGCTCCCTCACCATCGCCATCGAGAGCGGCAGTGATCGGCTGCGCACCCTGGTGAACAAGAAACTGGAGCGCCAGGAGATCTTTACCGCCGCCCACCTGGCCAAGGAAGGGGGACTGAGCGGGTTGAAGCTCTACGGCATGGTGGGCCTGCCCAGTGAGGAGGAGGACGATGTGGAAGCCACAGCCGATCTCTTGCTGGCGCTGAAGCGGGCCACGCCGGGCCTGCGCCTCACCCTCGGGGTGAGCACGTTCGTGCCCAAGGCGCACACCCCCTTCCAGTGGGAAGGCCTGCGGCCGGAAGCGGAGAAGCGGTTGCAACGGTTGGCCCGGCGCCTCAAGCCAAAGGGCGTTGAGTTGCGCCCGGAAAGTTTTGGCTGGAGCGTGATCCAAACCCTGCTCTCCCGCGGGGATCGGCGCTTGGCCCCCGTGCTGATGGCCGTGCGGGGCCAACAGGACAGCCTGGGGGCCTGGAAGCGGGCCTACCGCGCCGTTTTGGCCAAGGACGTGGAGGCTCCACCCATGGAGTTGCCCCCACCCCCCCCCTGGCTGGACCTGGTGCAGGCCCGCTGGTCTGCCAACCAGGTGTTGCCCTGGGACCACCTGGCGAGCGGCCTGCCGAAAACCACCCTCTGGCGCCATCGCCAGGACGCCCTAGCCCCGAAGAAAGCTCCGCAAACCAGCGAGCAACACCCAACCGGCCACGTTGATGCGGCTGTCATATATGGGAATATCAGTGGCATGGAGGGCGACGAGCACCAGGGCGGAAGCCCACCAGGCCCGATCGAAGAGGGCACCGCTCACCATGCCCCGCTGGGCGCTGCGCAGGAGGAGCACCAGCACAAGCCCCACCACCAGCAGGGCAACGGGCAGGCCATGGCTCACGGCCAAATCAATGGGTAGGTTGTGGGGATGGCCGTGCCAGCGCCCCATGCGCTGGGGGTAGAGGATGCTGAATGCGGCCGCGCCCCAGCCCAGCCAGGGCCGCTCGGCGATCAGCCCCAGGGCCGTGCCCCACTGGGCCAGCCGCGTGATCGCCAGTGGCCTCTCCCCGCTGTAGCGCAAATCGCTCAACCGTCCCCAGATGGCCTCAGGCACGATCTGGCGAGCGGGGTCCTGCAACACCTCAGGCACACCGTTGAGGGTGGCGGCACTGACGATCGCCAAAGCCACCAGCAGCAGAGGCAGCAGCCAGGCCCAGCTCGAGGCCCCCAGCACCAAAGGCAGCGCCAACACAAAAGCGCCCCAGGCGTTGCGGGAATCGGTGAGGAGGATCGCGGTCACCACCGCTGAGGCCAGGGCCAGAACGGTGGCCCGCGACCACCGACTGAGGCCCGGGGCCACCAGAGCCGCCAGGGTGAAGGGCCAGGCCAGGGCCAACCAACTCCCGGCAATGTTGGCGTAGTCGAAGAGGCCGGCCAGGCGGCCGCTTGGATTGCCACCGGCCTTGAGGTGCCAGATGATCGCGCCCCCAAGGGCCTGCAGAGGGCCGCTCCAACCAAACCAGAGCTGGCCCAGACCGGTGACGACCACGGGCACCGTGCCCGCCACGAGCAGCAGGCCCACCCGGCGCCGGGCCGCCGCTGTGGCGAGATAGGGCTGGAAACCCCAAAACGCCCAAAAGAAGGGCAGCCAGTTCCCCAGACCCACCCAGGCCAGCCAGCCACTGGTGGCCACCGCGGCGCCGATCACCATCAGAAGCGCCGCCAGCAGGAGCACCCCATTGGCGGGATCGGCCAGGGGTCGCGTCCTGCCGCGGCTGCCCAGGATCAAGGCCACCAGAAGAAACACCCCCCCCAAGAGGGCGCTGCTGGCCAACAGCAGCAGACCGATTTGGAAACACGCCCAGCCCATGCTGGAGGCCTCGGCTGGCCGGTCCTCGGCCAACCATTCCCAACCATCCCGGGGGGTCAAACGAAGCGGCATCCCTGCCCCTGTGTCGCCCTCAATCAAACACAGCCGTGCGCCGGCCATAGACCATCACCTGCCGCCGGAGCACCAGCCGCAGGGCCCGGGCCATGGCGAGGCGCTCAGCATCACGGCCGATCCGCACGAGATCCTCCACCTCATCGCGGTGGCTCACCGGCATCGTCACTTGTTGGATGATCGGCCCCCCATCGAGCTCCTCGGTGACGTAGTGGGCCGTGGCGCCGATCAACTTCACCCCCCGCTCCCAGGCCCGGTGATAGGGCTGGGCCCCCTGGAAGGCGGGCAGGAAGGAATGGTGGATGTTGATCACCGCGTCAAACCTCTGCAGAAAGCCAGCGCTGAGCACCTGCATGTATTTGGCCAACGCCACCATGGCAATGCGGTGCTCCGCCAGGAGAGCCAACTGGGCCTCCTCAGCCTCTGCCCGATTGGCGCCAGAGACGGGCACGTGCGCGAACCGCGCCCCGAAGTCTTCGGCGATCGGCCTCAGGTCGGGATGGTTGCTGATCACCAGGGGCACCGCCATGGGCAGCTCACCGGAGCGGGTGCGCCAGAGCAGATCGAGCAGCACATGCTCCTGACGGCTGACGAAAATCGCCACCCGGGGGATCTCGTCTGAGAAATGGAGCTGCCCCTCCCCCCCCAGCCGCCGGGCGAGGGCTTCCACGGCAGAGCCCATCGCCTCCCGGGGCAGGCCAAAACCCTCGAGCCCCCACTCAATGCGGCTGAGGAACACTCCGGCCCCGGCATCAGTGTGATGGTCGGCATGACGGATGTTGCCTCCATTCATGGCCACCCAGCCGGAGAGCTCGCTCACCAGGCCTGGGCGGTCGGGGCAGATCACCTGGAGGATGGCCGTGGGCGATCGCATGGAGGCTCGGCGACACAACCCTCTGCAACTTATCCAGCCCGAGGGAAAGCGTCATCCGCCGTCACGAGCCAAAGGCGGGGTCAGCGCATGTGAAGCCGCAGGGTGTCGGCGGTGGCCCGGCGCACCCGGGCCCGGATGGTGGTCAGACCAAGGCGCTCGTGGGCAGCCACCCTGTGGCAGCCG
>JBIIJA010000014.1:0-14726 GCA_044234195.1 Cyanobium sp.
ATGTGTGCGAGGCCATCGGCACCCCCTGGGCGGATCGGGAACTCCAGGAGTTTCGCCAGCGCTCCGGCCGGGTGGCCCTCTCCAGCTTTGCCTACCACCACGCCCGGCTGGTGGAGATCGTGGCCTGTTTGGAGGCGATCGAGCAGTTGGTGCAGGATGACAGCCTGCGCACAGGGCGGGTGCGGGCTCGGGCCAGTCTCAATGCCAATGAGGCGGTGGGGGTGAGTGAAGCGCCCCGCGGCACCCTCTTCCACCACTACAAGGTAGATGACCAGGGCCTGCTGACGGCGGTGAATCTGATCATTGCCACGGGCCAAAACAACCTGGCCATGAACCGCACGGTGCATCAGATCGCCCAGGAGTTTCTCCCCGATCCGGTGCCGGCCGATGCCGAGATCCCCGAGGCCATCCTCAACCGCATTGAGGCGGGCATCCGCTGCTTTGATCCCTGCCTCTCCTGCTCCACCCATGCCGCAGGCCAGATGCCCTTGCACCTGCAGCTGGTGGCGGCCAGCGGTGTGGTGTTGGCCGAGCGGCGACGCGATGGGGGTTGAGGTTGGCGCCAGGCGGGATCTGTTGATCGGGATCGGCAATCCCCTGCGGGGGGACGACGGCGTGGCCGCCCTGTTGCTGGAGGAGCTGGCCGAGGAATGGCCAGCCGGAAGACTTGCGGGCGCTGAGCTGCAGGTGGTGCATCAGCTCACCCCCGAGCTGGCGGCGGTGGTGGCCGGCGCCAGGCGGGTGCTCTTTGTCGATGCCTGCGTGGCGCCACAGACCGTTGAGCCCTGGATCGAAAGGCTGGATCCCCTGGAGGCCCAGCCAGCCTCTGAGGGGGGAGCTGGCCGAGGGAGTGGCAGCCTCGGCTCCCACCAGTTGGCCCCTGCCACCCTGTTGGCCCTGGCGAACCTGCTCTTTGGCTGGCGGGGGGAAGGGGCCTTGCTGCGGGTGCCCGCCTTTGCCTTCCCCCATGGGCCCAGGTTGTCACCCCCTCTGGAGCGGGCCCTGCCCAGGGCCCGACACCTGTTGCGCCAGTGGCTGCGGGAGGGATGATCGGGTGGCCTCTGGAGAGCCGTCGTGGCCGACGGCTTCGGGCGCATTTGGCCGCCATCGGCAGCCGTAAAACTACGCTGCAACTGGACCAGAGAGGCAGAGCCTTGGAGCACACGGAGAGCAGGCCATGACGGTGGTGGCCCCTCAGGGCTGGGCGGCCTTTGGTGCCAGCTTCACGGCGATCACCCTGGCGGAGCTGGGGGATAAAACCTTCTTCATGGCTCTGATCTTGGCGGCGCGTCATCGGGCCCGCCATGTGTTTCTGGGTGCCTTTGCTGCCCTGGCGGCGGTCACCCTGATCTCCCTGGCCCTGGGCTATGGCCTGCGGGAACTGCTCCCCGCGGCGGTGGTGCCCTGGTTGGCGGCGGCGCTGTTTCTCGGCTTTGGCCTGAAGCTCCTGTGGCAGGCCCAGGGCATGGCCGCCGATGAGGCCAACGAGGAGGAGAGGGATGCGGAAGCGGCGATTGAGCAAGCCGAACGGCAGCGGCCCGTGCGCTCCGCCAGGGCCGTGATCTGGGAGGCCTTTGTGCTGGTGTTTCTGGCGGAACTTGGAGATCGCACCCAGTTCACCACGATCTTTTTGGCCACGGCTCCAGCCTTCACCTTTGCCGGCCTACTGGTGGGCACTCTGGCGGGCCATGGTCTGGTGACCGGGCTGGCGGTGGGAGCTGGCAAGTGGATCGGGGGCCGTTTGAGTGAAAAACTCCTCTATCGCCTCAGTGGGGGGCTGTTCCTCGTCTTTGGCCTCGTAGCGCTAAAACAGGCCCTTCGCTGAGGCTCCCCCGCTGATGCCCCGTCCCTACCAACCCTCCCTCCTGCGGCTGCTCCATGGGTCCACCGCCCTGGTGGCGCTGGGAGCCTGGATCACGGGCCTGCTGGTGTATAGCCGCTTCGATGGCCGCTGGGGCCGGCTGCCTTTGATCCTGGGCGGGGAGTGGATCGACATCCACGGCAGCGTGGCGGTGGTGCTCGGGCCGCTGGCGCTCCTGTTCGCGCTCTATGCCCTCACCCTGGGCCGGTCGCGCTTGAGGCATCTTGCGAATGTCGTCGCCCTAGCCGCCCTCGCCCTGGCTGTGGGCAGCGGCAAGTTGATGGATGAGGACTGGTTGCGGGATGGGGAGCTGGGCCAAGGCGTCTATACCGTCCATCTGCTGGCCTGGCTGCTGCTGGCAGGAGCTGTGGTCTCCCATGTGGGCGGTGTGCTGACCAGGGGAGGGCTGCCGTTGGCTCGCTCGATGGCGAGTCTCCAGCTGCGCCCTCAAGATCGCCCCGGTCATTGGTGGGGGCAGATCTGCCGCCATTTCAACCGGTAGGTGCCGAGCGGGTGTGCGGATTGTTCACCAGCGCTAGATAGCGATCCATTTCGCGCTGGTCCTGGAGTGAGCGACGGCTCAGTTCAATGTCGCGGGCTCAAGTTCTTCCTCCAGGAGGTCCTGGGCCAGCATCAATAGGGCAACTCCCATCAGGGCCAAGGCCTCACCCCGTTGCCCATCACCCGTCAACTCAAGAGTTCGGGCCGTTTCCAGGTGCTGGGGCCAGGTCAGTCGCATGCTGCGTGGAGAGCGAATGTTAATGATAGTGATACGAAATCGTTATCATTCTGCCTCGCTTCATACTCCGAAACACTGACGGGACCCCCATAGGTAGTCGTGATTACCGGTTTTCGGAAAATTCAGGGTACCTTTATTTTTGTTAAAGACTCTTGATAAAAACCCCATGGGTGATTCCCAAATGCAGCCTCCAACGATGGAGCTCTCGATCGGTCAGCAATTTGAGATCGAGCGCTTCAGCAGGGCTATTGATGCCACCGCCGATCCAGAGGCGCTGAAGGCCATTGCCAAGCAGCTCCTCCAGGCTTGGCAGACGCAAAAAGCAGCCACCAACTGGGTGATCGGCCAGCAACTTGGTGTCACCTCCTCCTTCTAAAGCCTTGGGAGGGGCCAAGTTGGATGGCATTGCGCTGTGGTGAAGGCCTATGGGCCAAGCCGTCCGATGTCCCCTATAGTACAAGAGTACTGACTGGGGACCATGGCTGTTTCCTCTCCCTATGCCCTCTTCCGGGCCGTTGATCTGGGTTGGCCCTTTGCCTCCTGTCTCTCTTCCTCTCCGCTCCCTCTCCGGCCTGAGCCTCCAACGCTCCCTTCTTCCTTTAAGGGCCCTCGGTCCGTTCGGAGAAGAGCCGCCCCCATGGGAGCCGGCCGTCGGGCCACGTCTGGCACCGAGAGTCATTCTTTAGGCGCGTTGAAGCCCAGGGTTCCCCGAGTCCAGTCCCAACCGTCGTTGGTGCAAGGCAACCTCTTCTCATCGCCAGACGCCACCGCTGAACCCAGACCCCGTGTCATCAAAAGAGGGCTTCGTCTTCCCCAACATGATTTGGCGTAGAGATCTGTACGGGAAGCAACAACTCACAGGACTCCGTGCACAAGGTGAAGACGTTGCTCAGTTCATCGGCTTGGTTTCCTTCACCCCGCCCACTAACCGCTCCACAAAAACCTTGAGGAGCAACGACACCAACCCCACTCCTCCCAGCACCAGGGCGGCTCCATAGGCCAGTTCGGTGTTGTATTGCTTATAGGTGTCCTCCACAAACAGGGGCAGTGTTTGGGTTTGCCCGGTGATGTTGCCGCTCACCACCGCCACCGCTCCGAATTCTCCCAAGGCACGGGCGGTGGTGAGCACGAGGCCGTAAAGCACAGCCCAGCGCACCGTGGGCAGGGTGACCTTGCGAAACACCTGCCAACTGGTGGCCCCCAGGGTTCGAGCGGCTTCTTCCTGATCCCAGCCTTCCTCCTCCAGCAAGGGAATCACTTCCCGGGCCATGAAGGGAAAGGTGACGATGATCGTGGCGAGGGCCATGCCGGGCCACGAGAAAATGATCTTCCAGCCCAAGCTGCCCACCACATCCTTCAGGAGCCCATGGGTGGGGCTGTAGAGCAACACCAGCATCAACCCCACCACCACCGGCGAGATCGAAAAGGGCAAATCGATCACGCTCAGGAGCAGGGCCTTGCCAGGGAATTGGCGACGGGCGATCGCGGTGGCGGCCGCCAAGCCAAAGATCGTGTTGGCGGGCACGGCGATGGCGCCCATCAGCAGGGTCAGGCGGACGGCGGACAGCAGATCGGGGGAGGAGAGGTTGTCAAGAAAGGGTTGGAGTCCCTTGGCAAAAGCCCCAGCCACCACCTGCAACGCCGGCAGCAGGATCAACACCGTGACGTAGAGCACGGCGATCAGAGGAACAAGAAAGGACGCGCTGGGCCGGGGAAGGACGCGCAGCAAGCGGCGAAAGGGGGCCATGCAAGGGAGGGAGGGAGAGAGGCAGGAGAGAGGTTCAGCCCGCCACGACGGGATTGGTTTGCCATTGGCGGCCCCACACCTGGAGGCCATTGATCACCAACAAGCTCACCAAGGAAAAAGCGAGCATCACCATGCCGATCACGGTGGCGGAGGCAAAGTCGTATTCCTCCAACTTCTGGATGATCAGGGTGGGCGTGATCAGATCTTTGAAGGGCACGTTGGAGGAGATCATCACCACCGAGCCGTATTCCCCCACGGCTCGGCTGTAGCCCTGGGCCACCCCCGAGAGGATGGCGGGCATCAGCTGGGGCAGCACCACCCGCCAAAGGGTTTGGCGCGGAGTGGCCCCCAAACACCAGGCAGCCTCCTCCTGGTCTTGTTCCATGGCCCGCAACACGGGCTCCACGCTTCGCACCACAAAGGGCAGGGAGATGAACACCATGGCGATCGCCACCCCAAGCCAGGTGAAGGCCACCTTCAAGCCAAACCAGGCTTCAAGGGGAGCACCAAGCCAGCCATTCCTGCTGTACAACCCGGCCAGGGCCAGGCCCGCCACAGCGGTTGGCAGGGCGAAGGGCAGATCGATCAGGGAATCCAGCAGGCGCTGCCCCGGGAACCGGCAACGCACCAGCGCCCAGGCGATCACCACCCCAAACACCCCATTGAGCAGGGCCGCCACCAGGGAGAGGCCGAAGGTGATGCGATAGGTGGCCAGGGCCTCCGGTTGGGTGGCCAGCCGGAGGAACTCGGCCGGCCCCACAGCAAGCGCCTTGAGGGCCATGGCCCCCAGGGGCAAAAAGAGCACCAGGATCAAATAGATCCAGGTGATGCGCCACGACCAGCTGAGCCGCAACCAGTGGGGCCAAGCCGGCCGGCCGGCCGCACGGGACGGGGCCATGGAGGAGCGGGTCGTGGGAGCCATTGGGATGGGCGCTGGAACGGAACCGTTGAAACGGTTCAGCGGTAGGGAAACGGTAAATCATTGCCTGGCAGTCTGGGGGCCTCCGAGATGCCCCCTGCCCCCGTGCTCCCCACCGGCTGGTGGAACGGGCCCATTCCTGAAAGATTCAGGCGCAACAAGAGGTCCTGCCGGTCGAGCGGGCTGAGTTCGCCGTTGCTGCTCCAGTGCAGGCTCCAGAGGGGGAGAAGCGGCGTCATGGCAGGGGCGGGATCAGGAGGTCGTCGTCGCCGATGGCCAGCAACTGCCCATCCGCCCGGAAGCGGCTGAGGATCTTCGTCACGGTCACCCGGGTCAGCCCGCAGAGATCGGCCAGGCCCCGATGGGTGAGGTTGAGTTCGCTGAGGGAGAGCCTGCAGCCATGGCGATTCACCTGGCCAAATGAGCCGCCAATCCACAGCAACAGCTTGAGGAGGCGGGCGTCCGCCGAGCGGATGCGCTGAATCACCGCTAGCTCGGCCAGCATCTGGCGTTCGCGCAAAAGGTGTTGCTCCCGCTCTTCAGAGCTGGGTTCCAGGTGATCCACCACCACGGTGGTAAGGCAATGGAGCTCCAGGGGGGAGAGGGGCGGATGTTCGCTGCTGATCACGTCCCCCGGACCCCAGAGGCCGAGTGTGATGGATTCACCCTCCCAATCCCAGGTGAGGGAGCGCACATACCCCTCCACCACCCGCCAGCTCATGGCTTCGGGCAGTACGTCGTTGGGGTGCAGGGTGAGTCGCAAAGGGCGCTTCTGAAGGCTGGCAGTCATGGAGAGAGATGCAAGTGGAACGGAGGAGGGAGGGGGGAATGGAGCGAAAAGCCAGGCATTCGGCGACAACAGGCAAGGGAGAGGCGGGTCATGGGTCTCGGGTGGGAGATGGGCAAATTATGGCGTATTCCCGATGGGCTTACTGGTATTCATGGGCACCAAGTGAATTTTGGGAAGCAGGGAGCCCGCAAGTGGCCCATGGGCCGGGCCTGGGGCCGGGCTTGGCTAGATGAAAAACATCGGCTGGTCGTGCCGCAGGGCATCCCGCTCCCGCAGCAGGTCCAGCAGCGTGAGCCGGGCCAGCACCGCCGCCCTGGCCTCGTCGGCCCGAAGATCCACGGCGGCCACGGCGCGAAATTCCGGGGTGTCCCGTTCGGGCTCCTGTTCCGGGCGGCGATGGCCCTCCAGGCAAGCCACCACATCGCTGATGCGGATCTCCTCCGGGGGCAGGCGCAACTGGAACCCGCCCCGGGGGCCCCTCAAGCTCTTGAGGTAGCCGGCCTTGCGCAGGCTGGTGAGCATCTGCTCCAGGTAGCGCTCGGGGATGGCGTGGCGGCTGGAGATCTCCCGGGTTTGCAGCAGCTGGCCGCTGTCGCTGGCTTCCGCCAGATCCATCAGGGCAATCAGGCCGTAATCGGTTTTGGCGCTGAACACCATGGCCTGCAGTGCCGATCCAACACAGGAGCCAGGATAAAACGGTTTATCGATCGGGAACCGCCTTTGTGTGTAATCTGAGGCACAGGTGGGTCGCGCACCCATCTGTAGTTTTTAATTGTTCCCTACCGGCAAACCGTGAAACCCGCTCTCCCTGCCGTCTCCCGCTCGCCTCGGCGTCTGCCTCTGGTGGCGGTGGGTCTCCCCTTCGCCCTGACCGCCGCGGCCTCCCTCTCTCTTCCTTTGGTGAAGGCCCAGCAGCCCGCCAAGCCCCAAACCCTCACCTTGGTGTCCTACGCGGTCACCAAGAGCGCTTACGACGAGATCACCAAGCGCTTCGCCGCTGAGTGGAAGGCGAAAACCGGGCAGACCGTCACCTTCAAGGGCAGCTACGGCGGCTCAGGTTCCCAAACCCGTGCCGTGATTGATGGCCTGGAGGCCGATGTGGTCAACCTGGCCATGGCCGCCGACGTCAGCAAGATTGAAAAGGCCGGCCTCATCAATCCCGGCTGGCAGAAGGAGTTGCCCTACAACTCCGTGCCGGTGAATTCCACCGTGGTGGCCTTTGTGCGGCCTGGCAACCCCAAAAAGATCAACACCTGGAAGGACCTCGACAACAAAAATGTTGACGTGGTGACCGCTAACCCCAAAACCTCCGGCGGGGCCCGCTGGAATTTCCTGGCGCTCTGGGGCGCGATCACCCGCACCGGTGGCGCAGAAGCCCAGGCCCGCAGCTTCATCACGGGCGTGTATAAAAACGCCGATGTGCTTCCCAAGGATGCCCGGGAGGCCACCGATTTCTTCGTGAAGCGCGGCACGGGCGATGTGCTCCTCAATTGGGAGACCGAGGCGATCCTGGCCAAGCAGAAGGGCGAGTGGACCACTCCCTACAAGGTGTTCTCCCCCAACGTGCTCACGGAGCAGCCCGTGGCGGTGGTGGACAAGGTGGTGGATCGCCGGGGCACCCGCAAGGTGGCCGAGGCCTTCCTCCGTTACCTCTACACCCCGGAAGCCCAAAAGATCTTCGTGGACAAGGGGTTTCGGCCCGTCACTCCCGAGGGCAAGGCCTATGCCCGCGGCAAATTCCCCAGCGTCAACTTCTTCAAAGTGGGTGACTTTGGGGGCTGGGGCGCCGTAGACCAGAAGTTCTTTGGCAAGGGCGGCGTCTGGGATCAGATCTTCGCCAAGAGCCGCTGAGGCTCCAAGGCGGCGCTCCCCAAGGGGCGCCGCCCACCGCAGCCCGCAGGGGCCAGTCCTTTTCTTTTTTCCTCCCATGGGCATCCGTGTCAGCGACGTCAGCAAGACCTTTGGTTCCCTGAAGGCCATCGATCAGCTCAGCCTGGATGTGGAGACGGGCTCCTTGGTGGCGCTGCTGGGCCCCTCCGGCTGCGGCAAAAGCACTCTTCTGCGCATGATCGCGGGCTTGGAAAGCCTGGATGAAGGGCGGATCTACATCAATGGCAGCGATGCCACCGAGCTGCCTGTGCAACGCCGCAATGTGGGCTTTGTGTTCCAACACTTTGCCCTCTTCAAGCACCGCACCGTGCGCGACAACATTGGCTTTGGCCTGGAGCTGCGCCGCCTGAGCCCCTCCAGAATCCGAGATCGGGTGGAGGAATTGCTCTCCTTGGTGCAGATGCAGGATTACGGCGATCGCTATCCCTCCCAGCTCTCCGGCGGCCAGCGCCAGCGTGTCTCCCTGGCCCGGGCCCTGGCGGTCCAGCCCGATGTGTTGCTGCTAGACGAGCCCTTCAGCGCCCTCGATGCCAAGGTGCGCAAGGAGCTGCGGGCTTGGCTGCGCAATCTGCACGAGCAAACCAACGTCACCACCGTGATCGTCACCCACGACCAGGAGGAGGCGATGGAGGTGGCCGACAAGATTGTGGTGATCAATGAGGGGCGCATTGAGCAGATCGGCACCGCCGAGGAGATTTACGACCAGCCCGCCAGCCCCTTTGTGATGCAGTTTGTGGGCGAGGTGAACGTGCTGGACCCCCCCGCTGCCGATGGGGCCACAGCTCCCCTGTTTGTGCGGCCCCATGAGGTGGAGCTGCTCGATGACCCGGAAGGGGACTCCATCCCCGCCACGGTGCGCCGGCTCACCACCTTTGGCCGGGATTTCCAGGTGGAGCTGGAGCTGGACGACGGCCAGCGCCTCCATGCCCAGCTGAATCGCGACCAAGTGAAGGGACGGCTCGAGCGCCTTGTCGCTGGCGTGCGCACCCATGTGGGGCTGCGGGGGGGGCTCAGGTTTTGAGCCTGGCAGGGCCTGGTTTCAGGGGGTGTCGCCCCCGTCGTTGGTTTGGATCAGGGCCTCGAAACAGCTCATCAGCTGGGAATCCTGCCGGTGGGGGCTGCGCACCATCCAGATGGCTTCGGCTCTGAGCGTGTAGCCAACCAGGGTGATTGGCCAAAGCAGTTCGGAGCTGATGGCCTGGGCCACCATGCTGGCGGGCAGGGCCCCAAGGGCGGCGCCTGCGCCCACCATGGTTTTCACCATTTCGTTGCTGTAAAGCATCTGGTGGACCATCAGCTCCCCGATGCTCAGGCCCACATCCTCCAGGCATCGCTCCAGCATCTGGCGGGTGCCTGAGCCGGGCTCCCGGAGCAGCCAAGGGGTTTCCAGGAGTTGGCGGGGCTGACGAGGGGGCTTGCCAAACCAGGGGTGAGCCCTGCCCACCACCAGGGTGAGGCTCTCGCTGCCCACCACGCAGGCGGCCCCTGAGGGCGGCCGGCCGGTGAGGAAGCCCAGATCGAAGCGGCCCCCGTTGGTGCCCTCGAGGATGGCTTCCGCGTTGCCGAGCTCACAGTGAATGTCGATGGCTGGGTAGCGGTTGCGGAAGCGGGCCAGGTGGAGGGGGAGCCAATAGTTGCCCACCGTGAAGCTCGCCCCCAGCTGCAGCGCGCCGCGTTGCATGGCACTGAAGTCCTCCAGCTGGCGCTCGAGCTGCTGGGCATGCTCGATCAGGCTTTGCCCCTCCCGCTGCAGAAAGTGCCCCGCCTCGGTGAGTTGCACCCGCCTGCCAATGCGGTGAAACAGGGGCACCCCCAGCTGGCTTTCCAACTTGGCGATCGAGGCACTCACCGCTGGCTGGGTGATGTAGAGATCTTCGGCGGCCTTGCTGAAGTGCAGATGCCTGGCCACTGAGAGGAAGATGTGCACCTGATCGAGATTCAGCATCCCCCCAGGAGTGCAACCCAGCCATCCTGCAGGCGAGCTCGCGGCCCCGATGTGATCTGAGGAACAGGACCCCTCAGGGAAAGAGCTGCAGGGCCAACGCGGGCGTCAGCAGACAGAGGCAAGCGGTCAAGGGCAGGCCCAGCCGCAGGAAATCAATCAAGCGGTAGTTGCCAACGGCAAACACCATGGCGTTGGTTTGGTAGCCGATCGGCGTGAGAAAGCTGTGGGAGGCGGCGAAGATCACCACCGCCACGGCCGCTCCTGTGTTGAGGCCGAGGCTGTGGCTCACCCCCAGGCTGATGGGCAGCATCAAGGCCACCGCCGCCTGGTTGGCCATCACCTCGGTGAGCAGGGCCGTGATCAGATACAGCCCCACCAGCAAGCCATAGGGAGTGGTGGTGCCCGAGAACTTCTGCACCTGGGCCACAAGCCATTGATCCGCGCCGGAATGGTGCAGGAGGGTGGTGAGGGGCAACAGGGCGGCCAAGAGCACCACCACGTCCCAGCGAATCGCCGCGTACACCTCCTGGGTGGTGAGCACCCGAGCGAGTAACAGGCCGATCACCGCCAACAACAACCACACCACAACGGCGTCGCTGCGCCACACACTCAGCGCCAGAGCCGCCAGGGTGAGCCCCAGGGCCCAGGGCAGGCGATCTCGCCGGTCCTCCGGGATGTCTGCGGAGTCCACCAGGAGGAAGTCGCGGCTCACCTGCAGCCCCCGCAGGGAGGGCTGGGGGGTTTGCAGCAGGAGAGAGTCGCCCATCCGCAGCTCCACTTGTCCCAGCCGCGACCGCAACAGCTCCCGGCTGCGGCGGATGGCGAGCACCACGGCGTTGAACCTCTGGGCAAAGCGCATCTCCATCACGGTTTGGCCGATCAGGCTCGACTCTGGGGGGATCAGCGCTTCCACCAGGCAGAGCCCAAGGGGAGCCCCAGGGGCTCCACTCCTCTTGAGGGGAACCTGCTCATCGGGCAGCTCCAGGCCCTCCTCCTCCCGCAGGGCCAACACCTGGGCTGGCGCGGCCCGCACCACCAGCAGATCCCCCGACTCGATGCGCCGATTGCTCAGGGGCAAGGAAAACCACTCGCCCTGGCGGATCAGAGCCAACACTCGTACGTCGAAGCTGTGCTCCAGCAGGGTGCTCTCCAAACTTTCACCCACCAGGGGCGACTTGGCGCTCACCCGCAATTCGGTGAGATAGCCATGGAGGCCGTAATCCATCTCCAGGCTGGCCTCCGAGGGGTCGCCCTGGCGCGTGAGCACCCGCGGCGCCAGCCAGGCGATGAGGGCGACGCCGGGGGCGTAGACCCCGAGGGCGAGGGGGGTGAATTGCAACAGGCCAAAGCGCCCGTAGCCCATTTGCTCGGAGATGCCACTGGCCACCAGGGTGCTGGAGGTGCCCAGCAGGGTGCCCACCCCAGCCAGCACGGTGAGGAAGGAAAGGGGCATGAGCAGCTGGGCCGGAGCGATCCCGAGACGTCGGCACCAGCGCTCCACCACGGGGATGAACATTGCCACCACGGCGGTGTTGCTGATCACGGCGCTCAAGGGGCCCACCACCAGGGCGAGCAACAGCACTTGCTGCCATGGCTTCTCGAGCTTCAGCTGCCCCAACACCTTTTCGATGGGGGCCAGGCCGCCTGTGCGCACCAGGGCGGCGCTCAGGACGAACATTGCTGCCACCGTGAGGGTGGCGGGGTTGGAGAAGCCTGCCAGTGCTTCAGTTGGCGTGAGCCATCCGGCCAGGACAGCCGCCAAGGCCAGCACGAACCTATGCAGCTCGGCCCGCTCCAACCGTGGATCCAGGCACAGAGCCGTGTAGCCCGAATTGCCTCACGAGCCGGCCAGAGCCCTCCACATGATGTTGGATAGGCCCAGCTGCGCGTTTCGGGGTGACCGCCCAACACAGGCGTCTCTTGCTGGCCCTCCTCGGGGGAGCGCTGGCGGTGCTTCTTCTCGGTGGGCTGGCCCAGGGGATTCCGATCGGCCAGCGCTCGCTGGAGACAGTTGGACTGTTTCTTCTCTTTGTGCTCACCTGTTTGTTGCTGGACCGTTGCCTTCCCCTTCGCCGCAGCGTTCCAGGGCCTGTCTTCTCTGAGCCACAGGAGGCGCGCCGTTTGGGCCAACTGCGTATCGGTGTGCCCGAGGGCTTGGTGCATCTAGAGGCCTTGCGTCGCCAAAAGCGTCTGGAGCGTCGTCTCGCCCCCTTGGGTGTCGGCGTGGTGTGGCGGGATTACCTCTCAGCCTCCGCCTTGCTTCAGGCTCTCAATGGGGGAGAGATCGATTTCTGTGGGGGCGGAGGCACTCCGAGTGTGTTTGCCCAAGCGGCCGATCTTCTGTTTGTGCGCGTGGCCCGGGATAAATACACCAATCCTGGTGGCGAAGCCATCCTGGTCGCCAGCGATTCCCCCATTCACTCCGTGGCGGATCTCCGGGGGTGTCGCGTGGCGGTGGAAGAAGGCTCCACAGCCCACTATGTGCTCGTGCGCGCTCTCAACAGGGCGGGCTTGGATCCGGAGGCCGTGGAGATTGTGTTTCTCTCCCGATCGGAAGCCCTGCCTCAGTTTCGCTCAGGCGCGGTGCAGGCCTGGTCGGTATGGGTGCCCTATGCCGATTCCCCGCGCCGCAAGGACTATCCAGGCCGCTCGATTGCCAGCCTGCAGGATCTTTTTGGCAACGATCCCAGTGTGCATTTGCCCACCCTGTATTACGCCTCCTTGGATTTGGTGCGCCATTATCCGGCGATCCTGAAATTGGTGCTGGAGGAACTCAATGAAGCTGGTGCGCAAGTGAACAGGGATAATCTGGCCGCGGTGGAGCGGCTGCGCGATCAATTGCAGGTGGGCGATGAATGGCTGAATCGTCTGCGGAGCCTTTCCAGCGAGCGTTCCTTAGTGCCCCTCGACGCCCCTGCCCTGAGTGGGCTTCAGCAGCAGGCTGACACCCTGAGGGATCTGAGGCTGATTCCTCAGCGGGTGAGGGTGGCCGATGGAACCTACAGCTTGCTGATGCGCCAAAACTGGACCATCTGAATGAGTTTGATCCAGCCCTGCAGCCGAGGAAAACTGAGTTCCCCATTCGCCTCTCGCAACAGGGCCAAACCGGTCAGCAGCAAGATCACTCCAATCCCCACCGGCGCACTCACAGCCCCGGCAATAATCAGCAGCAGTGAACCAAAATTGTTGGGTGAATCATTCACAGTTGCTTCAATTAAGTTGGATGCCTGCATGATGGCTGCTGTTTGCTGCGGCCGTCGTGCCAGCCGCCACATGTCTCTACACGTTCCGCCACAGCACTCTGCCAGGTCGAACACCTAGCCCCTTGGTTCAGCGCGGCTTGGCGAAGAGGCGATCCCACACCCCACCGGCATCAAAGAAGCTTTTGTTCACCACCTCCCAACCGCCGAAATCCTTCACCGTGAAGAATCGCTTGACGGGCGCAAAGCGATCTTTCACCTGTTGCCAAACCTTGGGGTTGGTGGGGCGGAAGCCTTCCTCAGCAAAGATCTGTTGGGCTTCTTCTGAGAAGAGATAGGCAGCCAGGGCTTCAGCCGCTTGACGGGTGCCTTTGCGATCCACCACTTTGTCAATCACCGCGGCCGGACCTTCGATGCGGATGTTCACTTCTGGCACGACGAATGGCGATTTGAGATCACCACTTTTGGTGGCCAGGATGGCTTCGTTCTCATAGTTCAACAGCACATCACCCTGGTCTCGCTTGAGGAACACATCTGTCGCTTCACGCGCGTCCTTCGGCAGGTTCTCAACAGTTCGGTAGACGTTCTTGACATAGGCCTCCGCTTGCGCCTGGCTGCCACCGGTTTGGCTCACAGACCCCCAGAGTCCGAGGAAGTTCCAACGGGCCCCGCCGGAGGTCTTGGGATTCGCCGTCACCACCGAGATGCCGGGCTTCACCAGATCGCTCCAGCTGCGGATTCCTTTGGGATTGCCAGGCCTGGTCAAGAACGCCACGGTGGAGTGGGTGATGATGCTCTCATTGGGCAATTCCTTTTCCCAGCCGGGCTGAATCATGCCGGCCTGCTGAAGCTTGAAGACATCAGCGGAGAGGGCCAGGGTGGCCACATCGGCCTCCAGTCCGTCAATGATGGCTCGGGTTTGGGTGCCTGAACCGCCAAAGCTGGTGCGGATCTTGAGGTCTTGGCCAGTCTTGGCTTTCCAGTCGGCCGCAAACTTTGGAAGGATGCGGTCGTAGGCCCCCTTGGTGACGGCATAGCTGACAAGCACCAACTCCTTCGACTCGCCGGCTGCGCCGGAGCCGGACGTCTCCTTGCTTGCTGAGCAGGACACCAGGAGCAGCGAACTGCCCAGTGCCAGCACGAGGGGGCGCATCAGTCGGGAACGGGAAGGCACGTCAGCGGCAGGAGAAGAGCCATCCCATGATACTACGGTTCACCGGTCGACTAATTGGTTATCCCTTTCTTCGCCTGTGCCTTCGCCTTTGCCTTGGATCGTCGTGTGTTCGCCGCTCAACGCTCTAACGTTCGCTCCATGCCCCATCACGCTGATCGCCCCACCAAGATGTGCCCGGTGTGCGGGCGACCGTTTCAGTGGCGCAAAAAGTGGAAGGACGTCTGGGAGGACGTGCGCTATTGCTCCGAACGTTGCCGCCGCCAGGGCCGTCGCCCGGGCCAGCGTCCGTCGCCCTGAGCACAGCCGCCCTCAGGGCTGACCTCCTGTCCGGTTCTCTTTTGCGCCTCCTTGAGGCCCAAAGGTGTCTTTGCGTCAGTCAGCGATCTAGGTGTGTTTTCTCACCAGGTCATTCAGCGCAGAGCAGCTGGTTGAGCCGCTGTTGAGGGCTGAGGCCACCAAGG
>JBIIJA010000263.1:0-3997 GCA_044234195.1 Cyanobium sp.
CACCACGTCATCGTGCACCAGGGAGGCCGTATGGATCATCTCGGTGATCTCAGCCAGGCGCCGGTGGCGAGGGGTGAGAACGCCGTCGGGTGAGATGGCCCGGGAGATCAACAGAACCAGGCCTGGACGGAGCCGTTTGCCACCGGCTGAAAACAGATGCTCGGCAGCAGCCTGAAGGATCGGATGTCGAGCCCCGATGAGTTGGCGGAGATCAGCCAGCAAAATATCGAGATCGGCCGCGACCGGCTGAAGCAGTTCAGCAACCGTGCTCACGACACCTCCCTAATCAACTGAGTTTAGAAGGCCTGTGGGGGGCACTGTTGGTCTGGAATCCCGTTTGCCTGGTGGAGCGACAACTGGCCCGCGGCACCCTCCCGCCAACGGACCTCTTCACAGCCGGCCTGGATGCCCAGGAGTCTGGAGCAGGCCTCGTTGAAACTGGCTGCTGGACCCGTGCTCAGAAAGCGGTGCTGTCCCCTGGTCTTGGGGTCCGCGTTCAGCCCACGTTCGCCAAGCACCCGGGCGAGGTGGCTAGCCACCGCTGGGGCGGGATCGATCACCTGCAGTTCGGGCCCCGCCAGGCGGCGGATCGTGTCGATCACAAAGGGGTAATGGGTGCAGCCCAACACAATCGTGTCCGCATTGGCCGCCAACATTGGGGCCAGGAAGCTCTCAAGCAGCGGCTCAAGCTCCTGTTCAGAGGCGCCGGATTCCACCCAATCCGCCAACCCCAGACACACCTGCTCCACCACCTGCACATCCCTGGCGCAACGTCCCACGGTGGCCCGATAGAGACGCCCCTGGAAGGTGGCCGGGGTGGCCATCACCCCCACCACCCTGGTCTTGCTGAGGGCCACCGCGGGTTTGACCGCGGGTTCCAATCCCAGAATCGGCACCGAGGGGTAGTGGTCGCGCAGGGCCTGCAGGGAGACGGCGGAAGCGGTGTTGCAGGCCACCACAATCGCCTTGCACCCCTGCTCGATCAGGAATCCGGAAATGGCATCGCAGTAGGCCATCACCTCTTTGCTGCTGCGGTTCCCGTAGGGCACATGGGCACGGTCGGCGAGATAGAGGATGGATTCATGGGGAAGTTGGCGCACCACTTCGCGCCACACGCTCAGGCCTCCCACCCCTGAATCGAACACACCGATGGGCTGATCATTCACGGCGGTGTCACTGGCCCAGGTAGGTGAGGATGCCGGTGGCCAAGGCTGCGGCCAGCCTTTGCCGGAAGCGGGGCTCGGCCAGGCGGGGGGCATCGATTTCGCCGGTGACGAAGCCCATTTCCGTCAACACCGACGGCATCACAGTGCGACGAATCACAAAAAAGCGCCCAGGGCGTGCCCCCCGATCGGGGGTGCCAGGGGAGACCGCCATGAGCTGCTGCTGAATGGAGACGGCCAACTCGTAGGAGCGACCTCCCTGGAAGTAGAAGGTTTCGATGCCATTGACATCGGGTCTGTCCAGGCTGAGGGCATTGGCATGCAGGCTGACAAAGAGATCGGCACCGCTGCGATTGGCCAGGGCCACCCTTGGCGGAAGGTCCACATCCACCTCACTGGTGCGGGTCAGCAACACCTGGACGCCCTTGCTCTGCAGCAGCTGGGCCAGCTGAAGCCCTACATCCAGCACCACATCTGTTTCCCGCAGGCCGCCGATGCCCACGGCGCCAGGATCCGGCCCCCCATGGCCAGGATCAATCACCACCCGGAAACGGCCCCTGCGCACCCCAGGCAGGTTGCGCGCGCTGGGCATCCTGTCCGTGGGCACAGGCGTGATCGTGGAGGGGCTGAAGCGCACGGATCCAGAGCTCCGGCCTCGGGCCACGAGGGAGGGTGCATTGATGTCCCCTTCTCCGATGAGGGGCAGGCTGCGTCGAGACACGCCCCGAAGTTCCATGCGCCAACGATCGCGCTCCACCCCAACCAGCCGGAGCTGGCGTGGGTCGAGTTGGGTTCCCGGGGCGAACTCCAACACGAGCCGGGTGGTTTGGGGGTCTGGTTTGCCCACCCGCACTTCCACCAATGATCCTGCCCCTCGCACGCTGCGGCGCCGCATGGGGGCACCCGGAAGGTCAAACCACACCCTTGGCCCCTGCCCCGGGCGTCCCGCTTCGAAGTAGGCCCGCACCGGGGTCCCGGGGCTGGTGCGCAGCTCCAGCTGACCTTCCCGGTTGATCTGCCAGGCGTAGAGGCTGCTGGCTGCCCTTGCGGGGACGCCCGAGAGCACCAGCCAGCCCACCAGGACGGCGAGCATCCGTTTGGGGCAGCGCTGAGCTGTCCCTCGCCATCGCCAGGTCAACATGGCGGGCTTCAGAAGAGGGCGGGGTGCCGGTGCTTCAAGCTCGGCATCTGGGCCCGCACCCGGGCCACATGTTGGGTGTCCACTGGAGCCATGGCCAGGCCGGGAGCCTGCCCCGCATCGGCCAACACCGTTCCCCAGGGATCAATCACAAGGGCATGACCGTGGGTTTGCCGGCGGCCCTCATGCTGGCCGGTTTGGGCGGGCGCCAACACATAGGCGGTGTTTTCGATGGCCCGAGCCTGCAGGAGCACCTGCCAGTGATCTTTGCCGGTGTAGGCGGTGAAGGCCGCGGGAATCATCAGGAGCTCGGCCCCGGCACCGGCCAGATGGCGGTAGAGCTCCGGGAACCGCACGTCGTAACAGATCGAGAGGCCCACCCGGCAGAGTCCCGGCACATCCACCACAGGAGGCAGCTCATGGCCGGGGCAGACCGTGGCGGACTCCCGATAGGTGCTCCCATCAGGGATATCCACATCAAAGAGGTGGATTTTGTCGTAACGGGCGAGCAGCTGGCCCTCCGAACCGATGAGTTCTGCCCGGTTGAAGGTGCAGCCCTCCGAAGCGGGCACGGGAAAGCCGCCTCCAAGGAGGGTCACCTGGTAGCGGCGCGCCATGGTCACCAGGAATCGGCTGCAGCGCTCCGCCAGCGATGGGGCCAGCTCCAGGCGCCGTTGGTCCTCCCCCATGAAGGCGAAGTTCTCCGGGAGGCCCACCAGCTCGGCGCCACGGCGGCTCGCCATTTCGATCTGCTCCTCCGCCGCGGCGAAATTGGCGTCGGGATCAGACGTGCTTGTGAGCTGAAGGGCTGCTGCCAAAAAACTGCTGACCACCTTCGACCCAATGCAGGGCCGAACTGTAAGGGACGTCACGGGGAAGACAAGGGCCCGTCAGCTGGCACGAAGCACGCCTGGCTCCGCCTGGACGGGCACGATCCCCAGGGAATCCACTGCGGCACAGCAGGCAAAATCCGCGTCGTGGTTGCCGATGGCCAGAAGCCGCTGGCCATGGCTGGCCGCCCGTAGGCAGGTTTCCGTGTCGTGGCGCCACTGCTGCCAAAGGGCCAGGGCGGCGAGCATCTCATCATTGCCGCAGCGCACCCCCCGATGGGGGGCGACGGCCAATTCCATGGCGGCGGAGGCCACCGCCCCGGCCGCCAGGCTGTCTTCCAGGGAGTAGGCCCCTTCCCAGCCACTGCCCACGAGCCATACCTGCTGGCAGTCGCGGGCGATCAGCCGCCGGGCCACAGCGGTGCGGTTGGGCAGGCAGGCGGTGACCAGCAGGGGCACCTCCCGCACGGCCGCCAGGGAGCGGGTGCCATTGGTGGTGCTCATGAAGATGCGCTTGCCCCCCACCACCTCCGGAGTGACAGCCAGGGGGGAGTTGCCGAGGTCGTACCCCTCCACCCGCCTGCCGCCCCGCTCCCCTGCCCGCAGCCTCTGCTCTGCCGGCCAGGCGCTGGCGGCCGCTTCCAGCTCCCCCAGATCGGCGAAGGCCTCAATGGCCTCGGCGCCGTTGTGCAGCGACCAGGCGATGGTGGTGGTGGCCCGCAGCACATCGATCACCACCGCCGCATCCGGCCCGCCATCCGCAACGCCCACCACTGGGGGCACAGTCTCGGAGGTGTGGAAATAGGAAATCTGCATGGGCCTGGCGCAGGTGCCGCTGAGTGTGGCAGAGCGGGCCGAGGGGAGAG
>JBIIJA010000264.1:0-3992 GCA_044234195.1 Cyanobium sp.
GTTTGCTGCTCGCTGATTGGTAGTCATAGCCATGCTGTTTACTTTGAAGTTTCATTGTGTGACTTGCCTGTTTTCAGATGTTACCCAATCACGTGTCCATCTTGCTACTGAACAGGAGGAGTACAGGAGGAGTGATCCATCCCACTCGTTCATGCCAGGGTCTGCCGTGTTGCCTGTTTCATAACCCATGCCAGCAGCACGGGTGGGAGGAGTCGCAGAGGTAGGCGAACGGCCAAGGCTCTCCACACATGCAGCCAATCCAGGAGTCCTTCCTGGCCGCAGGCCCAAAAAAAACGTCCCTCTGCCAAGGCGTAGCTGTAACCATGCCGCCGGGCAAGATGGTGCTTGCCCACACGGGCAAGCACCAGGCTTTCAGGAAGATTGGCCAATGCGGAGGGCCCGCGGGCGGCTAAGATCCTCAGCCAAAGATCGTAATCCTCAAAACCAGGCTTGGATCGATAACTGCCTAAATTAACGATTTGGTCGCGTCTAAAAATGACCGATGGATGATTGAGAGGGTTCCGCGATTTGGACTCCACCGCGATGCGTTCCCTCCCAATCGGGACGGAACGCATCGCGATCAGGTGTGCAGGGCTGCCGTGGAATTCATTGATGGCACTCCCGAGCACCACCACCTCCGGATGGCTTGCCATCCAGGCCACCATGGTGGCGCAGCGATCCGGCAGGGAAATGTCGTCTGCATCTGCCCGCACCACCAGTTCATGGTGACATTCCTGCAGCCCTCGAGCCAGGACAGGACCCACGCCCTCATCGCCGGGACCAATGACAATTGTTGTGGGCAATGACAGCCTGTCCAGTTCGGCTTGGAGCAAGGCAGTGGGAGGCCCATCGCAGCTGATGACGACTTGCGTGGCCGCCAACGTCTGACGCACCAGACTGGTGAGGGCCTCGCGAAGGATTGCTGGCGACTCCCAAGGGGCCAGCGGCATCAATACGGAATAGGGCGGCAGGGAGCTCATTTTTCACATCAAGAATTCAACTGTCTTAAGGGTAAGCGTGTGTTGAGAGCTTGAGCGATTGCCCGCAGATTCTCCGCTTTACGTGGTTCACACAAGAGCCATAGCCATGGCTTAAGCATCATCTTGAGCACCTCCTTGATCTTCAGATCTGGGGGGACGTAGGGCTCCCGCAACAGCCAACGCAGATTCCGCAGCGAATAGAAGTGCCTCATCGGTGAATAGAGCTCCATGCCAAGCAGATGGCAGAGGGGATGCGGATGCTTTTGGCCAAAGGCTTGATGAAGGACCACCTGGGGGTGGTGATACAGGAGAAATCCGCGCTCCTGAGCCCTAAAGCACCAAGCATGATCGACAAAATCTACGATCAGCCACTCTTCCATCGGACCCAATAGTGGCCAATCCGACGCTTTAAACGTCGTCCCTGAGCTGATCAACAGCCGTGTTTGCAGATATCTCTCTTGTGCCTCAACTTGACGGATTCCATGGAGCTTTTTTCTGCGCCCGTCCCAAATCATGGGGCCCACCAGAAAGCGCTGATTGGCAATCGTCCGCCAAGGCTCCAGCAGTCGCCCAAAGTCTTGGGCTGATAGCCGGCTGTCCTGATCCAAGAGTGTCACCCATTCCACGCCTTCCTTGATGGCTGTCTCAATGCCCCGATTGAACCCCCCTGCCACGCCACCTCGATTGTGGTTGTAGATCATTCTGATTCGTGACTCCGTCGCAGCAAGCTCCTCCAGTGCCTTTGGCAGCAGCGCTGTAGCCTCTATATTGTTTTGCACAAGCACCACAAGTAGGTTGGCCTGAGCATAGGTAATGACATGATTGGGAAGATCAGGCGGACAGGGACCATAAAGGGGGATGACAATCCCTTGTTGTGGATCCACCTGGTTCTGGTTCTTTTGAGCCTCAATTATCTTCATCGGCCGTTCCTAAACAATGCTTGCTGAAAGCTATCATGCCGAAAGCAAGCAGGCCATAAGCAACATTATTAATTACTCTCGGCTGGTCTGTGTCAGCGAAGATTTGGAAAGCCTAGAAGTCGCTTGGCTTTAGAAATTGGATATGGCCAATGAAAACACCTCTGGTTGTTGCTGATCTGATTCCATTGGCTTCCATGCTCCTGGCGCAACTCGCAAAAATCAAATAATCTTGATGAGAGGGTTTTGCAGTTTCCATACTGCCAGATCTCAATAGCTTATAGCTTCACCGTGACACTCTCCTGTGAGCTGTGATTCAGCGTTAAAGTTCCTTCCCAGCGCGTGTTCTCGGGGAAGGTCCCAGGTTGCGCTGAATGATGATACTTCCACTCCACCCCCAAAGGCCCCTTGGACCTACCGGGTGTCCCAGCCGCTCTCTGGCCGGTCTTGTTGGTCGCCGCAGGCCCCCACCGCATTGCCCTCGTTGGCGGTGCCGTGAGGGATTGGCTGCTTCACCATCAGCACCGCGACCCCTGGCGTGGGCTGGTGGATCTGGATCTGGTGATCGAGGATCCCTCGGCCTGTGGCCGGCCTGCCGGGACGGGCCGGCCAGAACGGTCGTCGCCAGCTTGGCGACTTGTGGAGCATCTTTCCAAGGCTGGTGAGGGCGTGACGGTGCGGGAGGCCAGGCCCCACGGGCAATACGGCACCGTGGAAGTGGAGCTGGAATTGGATCTCTACGGGCTGGGGGACGGGGAAGAGTCCTCCGCTTCCTTCAGCCGTTTGGTGCTGGACGTGGCCAGTGCCCGTGGGGAGACCTATCCCACTCCTGGACAGAATCCGGTCGTGCATTTTGGCGCTTTGGAGGACGACCTGGCTCGCCGAGATCTCACCATCAATGCCATGGCCATGGATCTGGCCACTGGCACCCTGCTCGATCCCCACGGGGGCCAGGTGGATCTGGCTCAGCGCCGCTTGCGCTTCCTTCACCCCGCCAGTGTGCGCGATGACCCCACGCGCTTGGTGCGGGCCGCCCGCTATGCCGCAAGGCTGAATTTTGCGTTGGCTCCGGAGAGCCACTGCCAGGCGGCCCGCACCTTGCAGGCCTGGCCATGGCCTTGGCGCTCTGGGGACCCTCCAGGAGCGGCCCCCCCTGCCCTGGGCACCCGGCTGCGGCGGGAGTTGGAGCTCTTGCTGGAGGCGGAAGGCGAGCACTGGCGTGAGGGGTTGGTTTGGTTGCAGGACTGGGGCGGCTTGGTGCTTTTGGATCCCCGCCTCCAACAGGACCAAGCCTGGAGCCGCCGGTTGCACTGGGCCTCGCGGTTGGGCCTGCCCCGCCTGGTGGCTTTGCTGGCCGGTGCGGAGGATCCCCTGGCCCTGGCCGAACGGCTCCAGCTTCCCCATCGTCACCACAAGCTGCTGCAGCAGTTCCTCCACCTCCGCCGCCGCCTGGCCCCATCGCGGCAGAGGCCCGCCCCTGGGGCAGGAGGGCTTCCGGAAACCCCATGGCACTGGTGCCAGCTCCTTGAGGCCCCAGGCCTCTCCCCCCCGGCGGTTGCCCTGGCCCTGGCCTGTGGCTTGGGCCCCCGTCGACCCTTGCTGCGGTGGCTCTTGCGCTGGCGGCATCTCGGCCCGGAGCGCACCGCGCAGGAGCTGATCGCCTCTGGTGTGTTGCCCGGACCAGCTCTGGGGGAGGAGCTGAGGCGCTCCCGAGCGGAACGGCTGGACCGGGAGAGCTGCTGACCCCAGGACCCCGCGCTGCCATCCCGCCCTGCCCCCCCCCCGGATCCCGGGCGAGGGTGATTACGATCCCTCGCAACTCTTTCGGTTGAGCCCATGACCGCCCTCACTGTGCTCAAATTCAGCTCCGAGGATTGCGGCACCTGTCACCGCATGAGCCACTACGACGCCAAGGTGGCCGAGGAACTGGGCCTGACCCTGGTGAGCGTGATGTTGCAAGACACGGAGACCTACCGCCTCTACCGCAGAGTGTTGATGGCCCAGTACCCCAACAAGGAAGGCATGGGGTGGCCGACGTACCTTCTGGTCAGCGATGTGCACGCTGACTTTGTGGTGCATGGCGAGCTCAAGGGTG
>JBIIJA010000431.1:0-3986 GCA_044234195.1 Cyanobium sp.
CGTGTTTACCTCCATGTCGGACCAAGACGCATCCTCCCTGTTCGATCAATCTGATCAGATCAGCCCGCTTCATGGCATGACTAATTCACCAACCTTGCGAGCACCCAAGATGTGCCCACCTGAGAGAACAAGGTAGAGATCTTTCAGATGCTCAACTAAATCAGCCAGAGTGTCTCCTTGTGTCCAGTAGTCAGGAAATTCTTCAAGGTAGCCAAGCCACGATCCATCTTCCTGCCAATGAACATATTTGACTGTTTGCATTGAAGCTACCTCAGATTGCTCTTGCAGTGGTGCATATCTTGCATTCTACTCAAACCGCTCATGCTCTGGCCAGACCCACGCAACAAGCACCGCAACGCCTCTGTGCCGCAGAACGCCAAGATCAGAAGCGGGCGAGGGTCCTTGGGCGTTGGCCTTGTCTTCCGCTCCCGTTTTTTGTATCTTGATGTTAGGAGACGCCCCCAGCATTGAGGATGCGCACCCCTCCATTCAGAAATTGTGCGCGAACAACTTGAACCTGGGGATTGAGTTCGAGAGCCACTGATTGTATAGCGTCTGCATGAGTACGTGCCATTTTCCAACCTAGAATGACCCGACTTACTGTCCTGAGAGGCAAGTCATGCAAGTATAAGTTACCTGATTGTGACTCCTGAGAACGGCAAGAGCTTAAGGGAAGAATTACTCGGACTTCCTGCTCATAGCTCCAGTCACTCTCTTTTGAAAAGAAAAGAGATTCATGAGATTGTGGATTGAATGTCATGCCCTCAATCTCGGATCCATAAGATATTTCACGAGGCCCCACAATACACCTGTTTTGTCACCCACGAAAACAGAATCCAGTTCCACGAACTCAACGACGCCCACATTGGCAGAGAGTCAAAGCGTTTTGATAAACAAAAAATTCCGACTTTTGAGGCTATTGCTTTGGCCGTCTCTGACATCTTTCTTTCCATGTATGTGGAAGAGTCGTAGATTCTGGACTGAATTTGACGTGTTGCCTCCTCACGTGTATCAGGCGCTCGGGTTGTCTGAAACTCGGGCACGAGGTGGTCAAGCAGCGCGGCTTGACGGCAGAGGTAAGCATATTCGTGCTCAGAGTATCCCCTCGTGCGTAGCCGCTGGAGGGGATCCCTTATAGCAGCCGTGTTCAGATTCGGATTGAGTTCGGAAGGGTCGTTCAGTTCGGCTACTGGCGTAAACATAATCGCCCCTCCAAGCAATGAACGAGCTACCAGTGGATTTTTGATGAACTTATACAGTGGTGTCATAAAGACCGAATGTGAACTTTCAATGAACTAGACCTTCTAACGCTCCAGATTAGAAGCGGGCAGGAATCACAGCAATGAACCCGGCCTCAGCCCCCGTCTTCTGGATCTGGATGTTAGAAGGTGTCATCTTGGAGGCATGCCGATAGCATTTCAATAAGATGTGCAATGGCTTCCGCAATCTTGGTAGATTTAAGATGGCCTGCGATTCCTGCAATGAGAGTCTCATTGGCAGTAAAAAGCTTGCCGATGCGAATGAAACTATCTCGCCTGAGACTGCCAGAATTAAAGTCCGATTCGGTTAGCGATAAAGCATGAGAGTCATCATATTGTTTACTGGTTATCTGACAAAGAAGAAAATCCCCCCTCCCTACTCCCGCAAGCACAAGAGCTGGCCTGCGTTTGGATTGTGATAGGTCTGAATAAGGGAATGGAATGATGACTACGTCGCCTACTGAAGGTGTGCCCATGCGTCATCCTCTTCAGGTTTATTCCAGTCAATCGCGAGCGCTGGCTCGCTCAATGCGATTCCACTTACGGCCGCATCCAAATCAGCTTGAGGTATGGCAACAAGAACCCGTAGACCTTTCTCGAGATGCACAGGGGTATTCAGGCGTATTCGGCCATCTGATTCAACAATTGCTTCATAGAGCTTTTCCATACCCTTCACCCTGCGCCTGATTCATGCTCCAGTTTAGCCGGGTACCCGGTGAGATCGCCGAATGCTTTTCCTAGGGGGCAATCAACGGCCTTCGAGCAGATTGAAGTGGTTCTCGCTTTCCCTGTCATCCTTCTAACTTCTATATGGACGGACCCGCCTATGTCGCACCGCTGCTCTCGGCTGTCCGCCTAAGACACAGCACGCGACCGGCTGCCATGCTGCAGAGGCTCTGCGCCACAATGGATCTCACGGTTCAGGGCCTGGACCAGATGCATCTTAGGCGGATCCGCATAAGATGTGTTCATGTTGTTACAAAGAGTCGGCGGGGCTGCTGATGCCGTATTGGCCTCGATTGAGCACGTGGGTATAAATCATGGTGGTTCGGATGTCGTTGTGCCCGAGCAACTCCTGAATCATGGCCACGTTCGAGAAGGTGGGTGGCAAAGGAATGGCGGAAGCTGTGGGAAGTGGCACATTTGCTGATCTTTGCCGCGAGCACAGCGCGCCGAATCGCTTTTTGCACCAAGCTCGGATCGAGATGATGCCGGCCCTGCTCTCCTGTTTGCGCGTTCCGCCAGCGCTGGTGTTGAGGGAACACCCACTGCCAGTTCCACTCCTTATCAGCATTCCGGTATTTGCGGCTGAGCGCTCTGGGTAGTTGCACACGCTCAGCCGCTCTCCTACCCCCAAGGGAAGCATCGTCCGCCGATCCTTGCCGCCCTTCCCGTCGCGCACAGTCAGCTCTCGCCGCTCGAAATCCAGATCCTTGACACGCAGCCGCAGCGCTTCCATCAATCGCAGCCCACTGCCGTATAACACTTCGCTCACCAACGTTTCCACGCCGTCCATCCGTTCCAGCACCGCCCTCACCTCCCCCGGGGTCAACACCACGGGCAGCCGTCGCTTCTGCCTGCCTCGCACCACCCCCTCCAGGGCCTGGTTCTGGGTGGAGGCACTCACCTGACCCTCCACCGCCAGGTGCGTGAGAAAGGCATTCACCTCTTCGCTCCCCATCTCCCGCGGATGGCGCAGCTGGTGAAACCGCAGAAACCGCCGCAGCCATTGCTCGTAGGTGTCCACTGTGCGTCGGGCGTAGTGGCGGGCCTGCAGTTCCTCTCTGTACCGCTGGATCAGACCTGGCGGACGGGCGCCAGTGGGCGGGGGGCCGGATGGGGGTTCAGATCTGGCCATGTCCATCCTCGCTGCGGCGCCATGCTGAGAGCACCCGTCAGCCACCGCCCGGTAGGGGCACCCACCACCCATGGACCAACCCTTTGCCCACACCCTGAGTTTTGACGACCTGGTGCGGCGCGGTCTGCTCGCTTGCCAGGGCGAATCCACCACCTTCCAGCTCACCCCCCTGGCCCGCAGCCTGCGGAACGATGAAGCTTTCAGCGCCGCGGCCTTCGCGGCGGCTCTCACTGGGGCGGCCACCAAAGCCCAAGGCTGAGCCCGGCAAGCCCTCTTGCTGCCGTCCACCTCGTGCCGATCACCAGGTGCGAGAGTCGCCGGCTGCTGCAATGCCTTGTTCGGCAGCGCCTTCCACTGTTAATTAGTGGCGTTTCCTTGCCATTGACTGAATTAACTTCTTCGCTAAAGACACACCTCTTCCCATTCTTCTAATCCTGGCTGGCCTCTTCTTTCTCCTGCTTTCTGTTGCCGCACCGTTAATGCACTAGCCAAGGAATAGGAGGCAGAGCAAGCATCTCAAAAGAGTGGCGCTAATGAGGTCACATATAAGACGTGTCGATCCTTTTCAGGGGTTGGTACTAGAGCACCGAGCACTAAATGGACGGGTCGGTATTGGCTCGCAAGGCGTCTACATGGTCGGCCTAGGACGACCAGGAATATAAGGGATCTGCGCGTAAGTGCACTTCTGGTAATGGATGTGCGCGACTTGATGGAACTGAGTTGTGATTTTATGCGGACCCGGTATCAACATGTCGCATCCCTGCATTGCTAGAGCAGCTCTTCCCGGCTGGAGATACCCATGGGCTCGCGATTGAGCACGTAGTCAATGGGTGCGCAGCCGGATGATTGATCTAGCGCAACGCCTGGCC